>DUSF01000005.1 GCA_012842745.1 Bacillus sp. (in: firmicutes)
ATAATGTTTGGTGACGACAGCGAAGAGGTCACACCCGTTCCCATGCCGAACACGGAAGTTAAGCTCTTCAGCGCCGATGGTAGTTGGGGGCTGTCCCCCTGTGAGAGTAGGACGTTGCCAAGCATATTAAAAGGAGTAGCAGAAATGCTGCTCTTTTTTGTGTTGAAGTCAGTGTAATAAAGCAAATTTCACAAAAAACTTTCAATTACTTTTGCATGAATAGCTTTTTCCATAAATAGAATAAAAAATACAAGCCTATATTTTGTATTTTTTTTAAAAGAGCAAGCTCGCCTATATCCGCCTATACTTTTTTTGCATAAAATATTGTTAATAATACTAACAAGGAAAAAAACATGCCTATTACGAATTATATAGGTAGACATGGAAATAAGGGGGGCTTACGATGGAGCAAATTTTGGGTGAGCATTTTTGGGTAATGTCCTTTAGAATTTTTATATCCGCATTGTTGTGTGGGGTTATTGGTTTTGAACGTGAAGTAAAAAAACAACCGGCTGGTTTTCGAACCCACTTATTAGTTGGTGTGGGTTCTTGTTTAATGATGCTTCTTTCTTTATATGGATTTGAAGATTATATCGATAATAATAGGAATATTAGGTTTGATCCGGCGAGGATTCCTTCTTACGTTATTAGTGGTATTGGTTTTCTTGGTACTGGAACAATTTTAGTTAAAGGTGCGACAATTCGCGGATTAACAACTGCTGCATCAATATGGATTGTTGCTGGTATTGGCTTGATAGTAGGAGTTGGTATGTTCGCTCCAGCTGTTTTGACGACAATTGTTGTTTTATTAAGTTTAATCTTTTTGAATAAATTTGAGAGAAGAATGTTCCCAACCGGTACATCCCAGCTACTAAATATCGTAATGGACAAGGATTGTAATAAGTTAAACGAAGTATTAAGAGTATTAGAAAAAGAAGAAATCGCGTTTCAAGGTATTTCTATAAAAACAGTAAAAGGCGAAAAGGGAGAAGCTGACAAAAAGAAAATAACAATTCAAGTTAATATGGAAAATGATCCATCAATCCTTGCAGAACTTCAAGATAAAATATCAAGGCTAGAGTTTGTCCATCAAACGTTTTGAGATTAACTGTTGTTTATCAAATATGTTAATTGCAGTTTGTCTAACTGGAAAATTGGGAATGATACTACTGATTCTAAATAAATCTATTTTGTTGAAAAGTATCGTTCTAAAACTATATAATATATACATGGTCAAAGAAAGTCAAAGTCAGGAGAAAGGGGAGGGATTGATGCGAAATATTTCTGATATTATAGAGGAATATTTAAAGAAGGTTTTACATGTTAGCGAAGAAAATATTGTTGAAATTAAAAGAAATGAAATAGCAGAAAAATTTCAATGTGTCCCTTCACAAATAAATTATGTTATCAATACCCGTTTCACAATTGAAAAGGGGTATATTGTGGAAAGTAAAAGGGGTGGTGGGGGATATATTCGAATTATTAAAGTCGAAACAGATGACCATGCCGAATTAATTGATCAAATGCTTGAATTAATCCCAATTCGTATTTCACAATCTACTGCTGATATTCTTGTTGAACGGTTACTCGAAGAAAAGGCAATTTCCCAAAGGGAAGCTAAATTACTATTAAGTGCTATTGACCGTAATGTCTTGTTAATCGATTTACCTGTTAGAGATGAGCTTCGGTCGAAAATACTGAAGTCAATGCTCTTTACTTTAAAATATAAGTAATTTCAATATAGAATAAAATTTTGAAAATTTGCAATCGAGGGAGAGGTGTTATTATGGAATGCCAGGAATGTCACCAAAATCCCGCATCGCTTCATTTTACGAAGATTGTTAATGGGAAAAAGACGGAAACACATCTTTGTGAGCAATGCGCAAGGGAAAAAGGTGAAATCATGTCAGCAGCAGGAGGGTTCTCAATCAGCAATCTCCTTTCTGGCTTATTAAACTTAGACTATTCAATTGCAACAAATCCAAATTCGAATCCATTTGTAAATTTAGATACGGCCCAATGTAAGCAGTGTGGTATGACCTTTCAGCAATTTTCCAAAATGGGGAGATTCGGATGCTCAAATTGTTATGAAACATTTAGCTCAAAAATTGATCCGATTTTAAGAAGAGTTCATAGTGGTAATACAACACATGTTGGAAAAATTCCGAAGCGAATCGGCGGCAACCTTCATTTAGCGAAAGAAATTGCCGCGTTGAAAGAACAATTACAAATATCAATCCAACATGAAGAATTTGAAAAGGCAGCTGAATTAAGAGATCAAATCCGCTCCATAGAGCAGCACTTAAGTGAGCATGGAGAGGGGGAGCATTAATCGATGTCATTAAACCGTTTTATCAGTCAGGCATTAAGCCCATGGATGAGTGTGGAAGGCCCTGATAGTGATATTGTTCTTAGTAGTAGAATTCGTTTAGCACGGAACCTTAAAGATGTTGTTTTCCCAAGCTTAGCTTCGGGAGAGGAATTGGATCGGGTCATTCAATTACTTAATGATTCGATTGCGAAACATAGTTTTGGGAATATTGGTAATTTTGAACTAATAAAGATGGATGGACTGGAGTTTATTGATAAGCGCGTACTAGTTGAGAAACATTTAATAAGCCCTCACCTTGTGGAAAATTCTGAACATGGTGCGGTAATTTTATCAGAAAATGAAGAAGTTAGCATCATGGTAAACGAGGAGGATCATGTAAGGATTCAATGCTTATTTCCGGGCTTACAGTTATCACAGGCGCTTCAAGTTGCCAATGAGATTGATGATTGGATTGAAGAAGGCATCGATTTTGCGTTTGATGAAAAAAGAGGTTATTTAACGAGCTGTCCAACCAATGTTGGTACAGGGTTAAGAGCATCAGTCATGATGCATTTACCTGCTCTTATTTTAACGAATCAAATGAATAAAATCATCCCAGCAATCAATCAATTAGGTTTTGTTGTAAGAGGAATTTACGGTGAGGGCAGCCAAGCTCAAGGAAATATATTTCAAATATCGAACCAAATGACTTTAGGAATGTCAGAGCTAGATATTGTTAAGGATTTGGAGAGTGTCGTCGCGCAAGTAATCGCTCAGGAACGCACAGCGCGAGAGATGTTCCTAAAAAATTCTCCAATTCAGCTAGAAGATAAGGTTTGGCGTTCCTATGGTAAATTAGCACATAGCCGCATCATTACATCTAGCGAAGCCTCCCAGTGTCTATCAGATGTAAGGCTTGGCATTGACTTAGGATTTATTAAAAATGTATCAAGATCCATTTTAAGTGAATTAATGATTTTAACACAGCCAGGTTTTTTACAAAGATTTGCAGGAAAAAAACTAACGCCTGAAGAAAGAGATGTTAGGAGAGCAACTCTAATCAGAGAACGATTACAATTAGAAAAAGATTCGATGGGAGAGTGATCTAAATGATGTTTGGAAGATTCACAGAACGTGCACAAAAAGTATTAGCATTAGCGCAAGAAGAAGCAGTTCGTTTAGGACATAGCAATATCGGGACTGAGCATATTTTATTAGGTCTAATTCGGGAAGGTGAAGGGATTGCGGCAAAAGCTCTTATCGCCCTCAATCTTGGCCCTGAAAAAATTCAAGAAGAAGTAGAGGGCTTGATTGGTAGAGGAGATGAAGTGAGTCAAACGATTCATTATACACCAAGAGCCAAAAAGGTGATTGAGCTGTCAATGGATGAGGCTAGAAAGCTTGGTCATTCCTATGTTGGCACCGAGCATATTTTGCTTGGTCTAATCCGTGAAGGGGAAGGCGTTGCAGCACGAGTATTAAATAATCTTGGGGTAAGTTTGAACAAAGCACGCCAACAAGTTTTACAGCTCCTTGGTTCAAATGAGTCTACCTCCAGCGGTCATTCAAGTGGGGCAGTAGTAAACGCTAATACACCGACATTGGATAGTTTGGCACGTGATTTAACGCAAATTGCCCGTGAAGGAAGCTTAGACCCTGTGATTGGGCGAGGCAAAGAAATTCAACGTGTAATAGAGGTGTTAAGCCGTCGTACGAAAAATAATCCAGTCTTAATCGGTGAGCCTGGTGTAGGTAAAACTGCTATTGCTGAGGGTCTTGCCCAGCAAATTGTGCAAAATGAAGTTCCTGAGATTCTTCGTAATAAGCGCGTGATGACATTAGATATGGGGACTGTTGTTGCTGGTACAAAATATCGTGGTGAATTTGAAGACCGTCTCAAAAAGGTAATGGACGAAATACGCCAAGCTGGTAATATTATTCTGTTCATTGATGAATTGCATACGTTAATTGGTGCGGGCGGGGCGGAAGGTGCGATTGATGCTTCCAACATTTTGAAACCATCACTCGCGCGTGGTGAGTTGCAATGTATCGGAGCAACAACGCTAGATGAATATCGTAAATATATTGAAAAAGACGCTGCTCTTGAGCGCCGATTCCAACCAATCCAAGTTGGGGAGCCAACAAAGGAAGAAACGATTTTAATTTTACATGGACTACGAGATCGTTATGAAGCCCATCACCGGGTAACGATTACAGATGAAGCAATTGAGGAAGCTGTTAAGCTGTCAGATCGCTATATTTCGGATCGTTTTCTTCCAGATAAAGCGATTGACCTTATAGATGAGGCAGCTGCCAAGGTCCGCCTTCGTTCCTATACTGCTCCGCCGAACTTAAAAGAGCTTGAGCAAAAATTAGAGGAAATAAGAAAAGAAAAAGATGCAGCGGTTCAAAGTCAGGAGTTTGAA
Source organism: Bacillus sp. (in: firmicutes) (assembly GCA_012842745.1). Classification (NCBI taxonomy): domain Bacteria; kingdom Bacillati; phylum Bacillota; class Bacilli; order Caryophanales; family Bacillaceae; genus Bacillus; species Bacillus sp. (in: firmicutes). The sequence goes on from DUSF01000005.1 coordinate 4,738, forward strand.
AAAGCTGCTTCATTAAGAGATACCGAACAGCGTCTCCGTGAAGATGTAGAAAAAACAAAGAAAGAATGGAAAGAAAAGCAAGGGAAAGAAAATTCCGAAGTTACTACTGAGGACATTGCTTTAGTAGTGTCAGCATGGACGGGAGTCCCTGTCTCAAAATTAGCGCAAGCCGAAACAGACCGCTTATTGAATATGGAAAGCATCCTTCATTCTCGTGTTATCGGTCAAGAAGAAGCTGTTAAAGCGATTGCCAAAGCCATTCGTAGAGCACGTGCAGGCTTGAAAGATCCTAAGCGCCCAATTGGCTCATTTATTTTCCTGGGACCTACTGGAGTAGGTAAAACAGAATTAGCGCGGGCACTTGCAGAAGCAATGTTCGGTGATGAAGACGCGCTCGTCCGTATAGATATGTCAGAATATATGGAGAAGCATACGACTTCTCGTTTAGTTGGTTCGCCTCCTGGATATGTAGGTCATGAAGAAGGTGGTCAATTAACGGAAAAGGTTCGCCGTAAACCATATTCAGTTATTTTATTAGATGAGATTGAAAAGGCTCACCCAGAAGTATTTAATATTCTTCTTCAAGTATTAGAGGATGGTCGTTTAACAGACTCAAAAGGGCGTACAGTCGACTTCCGCAATACAATTGTCATCATGACATCAAATGTTGGGGCAAGTGAATTGAAGCGCAATAAGTATGTTGGCTTTAATGTGCAGGAAGGTCAAGAGTATAAGGACATGAAGTCAAAGGTAATGGATGCATTGAAAAAAGCGTTCCGTCCTGAATTTTTAAATCGAATTGATGAAATTATTGTCTTCCACTCATTAGAGAGACAGCATATTAACGAAATTGTTACGTTAATGGCTAATGAATTAACAAGACGATTAAAAGAGCAAGAGATTGAGTTTGAATTAACAGAGGCAGCTAAGGAAAAAATTGCTAAAGAAGGCTTTGACCCTGAATATGGTGCAAGACCATTAAGACGTGCATTGCAAAAGCAGGTTGAGGACCGCTTATCTGAAGAATTATTAAAAGGAACAGTTCAAAAAGGGCAAAAGGTTACGATAGATGTAGAAAACGATGACTATGTAGTAAAAACGATGTAACTAAGTATGAAGTGAAGGACGCAAATAGCGTCCTTCCTTTCTTTTTATTACAATCTTACTTATGGTATCATAAATAGTAGAAATATGAGGTAACTTTCTAAGAGAGGATTTTTTCCATGTCTAAGAAAAAAACGAAATTTTGCTGTCAATCATGTGGATATGAAACACCAAGATGGATGGGTAAATGTCCAGGATGTAACGAATGGAACACAATGGTAGAGGAAATGGAGATTACGAAACCATCTAGACGCCAATCATTTATTACCTCTTCACAATCTGTAGCAGGGGCAAATAAACCACAAATCATTACATCCATCCAATCCGTAAGCGAACCAAGAATTCATACAGATTATAAAGAAATGGACAGAGTATTAGGTGGGGGTATTGTTCCAGGTTCGCTCGTATTAATCGGCGGAGACCCCGGAATTGGGAAATCGACGCTTCTTTTGCAAATTACGTCTCAGCTTGCGAATAGCAATTATAAAGTTTTATATATTTCAGGTGAAGAATCTGTTCGTCAGACGAAACTTCGGGCAGACCGTTTACGTATAACAAGTGATAATATTTTTGTTTTATCGGAAACAGATTTAGCATTTATCGAAAAAGCGACTGATGAGCTAAATCCAACTTTTGTTGTTATTGACTCAATTCAAACGGTATACCATCCCGAGATTCAGTCTGCCCCAGGTAGCGTATCACAAGTAAGGGAATGTACATCTCATTTTATGCGAATCGCAAAAACAAAGGGGATTGCCATCTTCTTAGTCGGTCATGTCACTAAGGAAGGTTCGATTGCTGGACCGCGGTTGCTTGAACATATGGTTGACGCTGTTTTGTATTTTGAAGGGGAGCGCCATCATACTTACCGAATTTTAAGAGCAGTCAAAAATCGCTTCGGCTCAACAAATGAAATGGGAATTTTTGAAATGAAGGAGGATGGCTTAAAGGAAGTTTTAAATCCGTCAGAAATATTTTTGGAGGAACGAGCTGAAGGGGCAGCGGGCTCAATTGTCGTCGCTTCAATGGAAGGGACACGCCCCGTGTTAGTTGAAATTCAAGCGTTAATTGCGCCGACAAGCTTTGGAAACCCACGGAGAATGGCAACTGGCATTGACCATAACCGCGTGTCACTGATTATGGCTGTTTTAGAAAAAAGGGTTGGCTTTTTGTTAGGTGCTTATGATGCCTATTTGAAAGTGGCCGGCGGCATTAAGCTGGATGAACCAGCAATTGATCTCGGGATAGCCGTAAGCATCGCTTCAAGTTTCCGTGACCAGCCTTCTAACCCGACAGATGTCGTGTTTGGTGAAGTTGGGTTGACGGGAGAAATAAGGAGAGTATCAAGAGTGGAGCAGCGTGTCCAAGAAGCAGCAAAGCTTGGCTTTAAGCGGGTTATTGTTCCTGAAAATAATATCGGGGGTTGGACTGTGCCAAAAGGGATTGAAGTGATCGGTGTTTCTACAGTTTCACAAGCGTTGGAGTACACGCTAGGATGAATATGCAATTTTTAGTAATCGGCCTACAAAATTGATATTTATAGTCCGTTCAATATAAAATAAGATAGGAAATATTTTTTCAGCTTCAGTGAAGAATATGTTTTTAAAATAGAAAATTAGTTAATAATGTTAAAGGAGGTGAAGGAATGGTTAAAAAAATTGTACAATTATTTTTTATTGTCGTTGGTGGAACTTTAGGGTATTTATATTTTCCGCAGCTATTGGAATTACTAAATATCGGTAACATCGGGTGGCTTGCTTCCCCTTATGCATGTACTGTTTATGGCGCACTTATTTTATTTCTTTCTACATTTTGGTTAACTGATTATATTGTAGGTTTAATACGTAAGATTGAGGAAGCTTTAGTAAAGGCACCAGCGACAGATATTATGTTTGGTAGTTTGGGACTTATTGTTGGTCTAATTGTAGCTTTTTTAATTATGATTCCTTTAAAAGGTATTAAGTTTGAGGTTTTAAGCACGATTATTCCAATTTTTGTAACAGTGTTTCTAGGTTATCTTGGGTTCCAAACAGGGTTTAAAAAACGTGAAGAACTCATTAATTTATTTTCAATTCCAGCTCGACTAGGGGCAAGGGACAAAAAGAAGTCATCATCTAATGAGGCTGAACAACAAGAGGAATACGTGCCGGGCAAGCTTAAAATCCTTGATACAAGTGTTATCATCGATGGTCGCATTGCAGATATTTGCCAAACGGGTTTTTTAGAAGGTACGATTGTCATTCCGCAATTTGTTTTGGAAGAACTGCAACACATCGCTGATTCCTCAGATGCTTTAAAGCGAAATAGAGGTCGACGCGGTTTAGATATTTTGAATAGAATTAGAAAAGAATTAGCAATCAATGTTGAGATTTATGAAGGCGATTTTGAAGATATACAAGAGGTTGATAGTAAGCTTGTAAAATTAGCAAAAATTACTTCCGGAATCGTCGTCACAAATGATTTTAATTTAAACAAAGTTTGTGAGTTGCAAAATGTGGCTGTATTAAATATTAATGATTTGGCGAATGCGGTTAAACCAGTTGTTCTTCCGGGTGAGGAATTGAGCGTTCAAGTCATTAAAGACGGCAAAGAGCACAATCAAGGGATTGCCTATCTTGATGATGGAACGATGATTGTTGTTGAGGAAGGTCGGGATTATATCGGTAAGCGTATTGATGTGCTTGTTACAAGTGTATTGCAGACATCTGCAGGCCGTATGATTTTCGCCAAGCCCAAACTTTTAGAAAAGGCGTTATAAGGTGAACAAAATGGACTATTATGTTGTAATACCTGCGGCTGGGCAAGGCAAAAGAATGAACGCGGGGATGAATAAACAATTCATTAAATTAAATAACATACCGGTGATTATTCACACATTAAATGTTTTTGATAAGGATGAAAATTGCCAAGGCATTATTCTTGCTGTTAATGAATATGAAGTGAATATTTTTATAGAACTTATTCGTGAACATCATATTAAAAAAGTCATTAAAATTGTTAATGGCGGCAAGGAGAGGCAGCATAGTGTTTATAATGGTTTAAAGGCCTTACGAGATCAAGTTGAAAATACAATAGTATTAATTCATGATGGCGCTAGACCGTTTATCAAAAAAACAACGATTCATAAACTCGTTCGCTGTGCAGCCCGATATGATGGTGCGGTTGTAGCAGTTCCCGTAAAAGATACAATTAAGGCCGTTCAGAACAACATAGTACAAAAAACAGTGGAGCGTTCAAGCTTGTGGTCGGTGCAAACCCCACAAGCTTTTCGTCTGTCTGTTATTTTAGCAGCACATCAAGATGCCGAAAATCACCATTTTCTAGGTACGGATGATTCTAGTCTTGTTGAAAGATTAGGTAAAAACGTCCATATTGTGATTGGTGATTATGAGAATATTAAACTAACAACACAAGAGGATTTACTTTATGGGGAAGCAATATTAGCTAATAGGGGGAATAACGAATGATACGAATTGGCCAAGGTTTTGATGTTCATCAGCTAGTGGAAGGAAGACCGCTTATCATTGGCGGCATTACGATACCTTATGAAAAAGGCTTGCTTGGTCACTCTGATGCAGATGTACTCCTTCATACAGTTAGTGATGCTGCATTAGGCGCTTTGGCGCTTGGGGACATCGGCAAGCATTTTCCAGATACAGATTCTGCTTTTAAAGATGCGGATTCTGCAAAGCTCATGGAGCATGTTTGGGCTTTAATAAAAAAAGAAGGGTATAGGTTAGGAAACTTAGACTGTACGATTATTGCCCAAAAGCCAAAAATGTCTCCATATATAGAGCAAATCAGGGAACGGATTGCAAGTTTATTAGATGCTGAAATAGGACAAGTAAATGTAAAAGCAACAACAACAGAGCAGCTTGGTTTTACAGGACGCGGTGAAGGGATTGCTGCGCAAGCAGTCATACTTCTCGTAAAGTAAACTTTGGCGGAGCGGGACTAAGGCTTGACCACTACTTTAATATTATTTAAGATAGAGAAGAAATTTTAGGAAAAGGAAAATGAACGGAAGGTGTCTAAATGATGACAAAGGAAATTAGAGTTCGCTATGCACCAAGTCCCACAGGACATTTACATATTGGAAATGCACGGACGGCATTATTTAATTACTTATTTGCTAGAAACCAAAACGGTAAATTTATTATTCGGATTGAAGATACAGATGTTAAGAGAAATGTTGAGGGCGGGGAACAGAGTCAGCTGAAATACTTAACATGGCTTGGAATTGACTGGGATGAAAGTGTTGATAAGGATGGTGGCTATGGTCCTTATCGGCAAACGGAACGGCTAGATATTTATAATAAGCATACGGAGGATTTACTAGCTAAAGGCCTTGCTTATAAATGTTATTGTACGGAAGAAGAATTGGAACAAGAACGGGAAGTGCAAATGGCGAAAGGTGAAACGCCAGCCTATTCTAGAAAATGCTGTGGTTTAACTCAAGATGAACAAGAAGAACTTGAGCAGGAAGGCCGCAAAGCGAGCATCCGCTTTAAAGTGCCAAGTGGCAAAACATATACATTTAATGATGTCGTCAAAGGTGAAGTGTCGTTTGAATCAAATGGCATTGGCGATTTTGTTATTGTTAAGAAAGATGGCATTCCAACATATAATTACGCTGTTGTCATTGACGATTATCTTATGGAAATAAGCCATGTCCTTCGCGGTGATGACCATATTTCCAATACTCCAAAACAATTAATGATTTATGAAGCATTCGGCTGGGAGCCGCCAACTTTTGGCCATATGACGTTAATTGTCAATGAATCTCATAAAAAATTAAGTAAACGTGATGAAACAATTATTCAATTTATTGAGCAATATGAAGAATTAGGCTATTTGCCTGAAGCTTTATTTAACTTTATTGCGCTTTTAGGCTGGTCACCAGGCGGGGAACAAGAAATTTTTACAAAAGAAGAATTTATTAAAATCTTTGACCCTAGTCGATTGTCAAAGGCACCTGCTGTTTTTGACACAAATAAATTAACGTGGATGAACAACCAATATATTAAACAAATTGATGTCGATCGCCTTGTTGAAATATCATTGCCGCATCTTATTAAAGCTGGTCGACTTCCGCAGGAATTATCAGAGGAACAAAAGGCATGGGCATGTAGTTTAATTGCCCTTCATCAAGAGAAAATGAGCTATGGTGCGGAAATTGTCGAACTTACTGAACTATTCTTCAAGGAAAATCTTGAGTTTGATGAAGAAGCAAAAGAGGTTTTAAGCGGAGAGAGTGTACCGGTAGTTCTCCAAAGCTTTAAACAGCAAATTGAAGAACTGCAATTGTTTGCCCCTGAAGAAATTAAGGCGGCAATGAAAGCTGTGCAGAAGGAAACAGGTCAAAAGGGAAAAAACTTATTTATGCCAATCCGCGTTGCGACAACTGGACAAGTCCATGGACCTGATTTACCGCAAGCCATTTATTTACTAGGCAAAGAGAAAATTCTCACCCGTTTACAGTCTTTATTGCAATAAAATGATTGGCAATTGCGGAAAAAGATAATATAGTATAAATATATTATATAATTGAAACAACGTTGATGAGGAAAAGTAAAGGTTGGCATTGCTTTAACAGAGAGAACTACCACCGGCTGAAAGTAGTTTAAGCAATATATCTTGAAAATGCACCTCTGAGTCTATTATTGAACGAATAATCTAGTAGATAAAAGCGGCCCTCTACCGTTACAAGAGATAAGTTGGGGTATTGTTTCGGACCGAATCCGTCAAGCACCTAAACAGAGTGGAACCGCGCGTAAGCGTCTCTGTGCATATAAGCATAGGGGCGCTTTTTTATTTTTTTAAAAAAATAGGGGGGGTTAATCGTGTTTAAAATTTTACGAGAAGATGTCAAAGTTATTTTTGAGCAAGATCCTGCAGCAAGAAGTCATTTAGAAGTGATTTTAACCTATTCAGGCTTACATGCCATTTGGTCCCATCGGCTTGCGCATGCCCTCTATAAAAGGAAATTCTACTTTCTTGCAAGAGTTATTTCACAGGTAAGCCGTTTCTTTACTGGGATTGAAATCCATCCAGGTGCTAAAATTGGCCGCCGCTTCTTCATTGACCATGGTATGGGTATTGTCATCGGTGAAACATGCGAAATTGGTAATGATGTTACGATTTACCAAGGTGTGACGCTAGGCGGTACGGGAAAAGAAAAGGGCAAAAGACATCCTACTTTAATGGATAATGTGCTTGTAGCAACAGGTGCAAAGGTATTAGGTTCGATTACCATCGGGGAAAATTCAAAAATTGGGGCGGGTTCAGTTGTTCTTAAAGAGGTCCCACCGAATTCAACTGTAGTAGGTATTCCAGGGAAGATTGTCATTAAGGATGGATTAAAGGTAGGCCATGATTTAAAACATAATGAATTACCAGACCCTGTTTCCGAAAAGCTTGCCGAGATGGAAAAACAAATTAATTTACTGAAAGAAGAGTTAAATAAAAAAGATAAAGGAGAAATTGCTAATGGCAATTAAATTATATAACACGTTAACACGTCGGAAGGAAGAATTTAAACCGATTGAGGACGGGAAGGTGAAAATGTATGTTTGCGGCCCGACTGTTTATAATTATATTCATATTGGGAATGCACGACCAGCAATCGTTTTCGATACAGTTCGTCGTTACCTCCAATTTAGAGACTATGATGTAACGTATGTTTCCAACTTTACTGACGTCGATGATAAATTAATAAAAGCGTCAAAGGAATTAGGAGAAGATGTTCCAACAATCGCTGACCGCTTCATTCAAGCTTTTTACGAAGATGTAAAGGCCCTAGGCGTTCTGAAGGCCGACGTCCATCCACGTGTGATGGAAAACATGGATAGTATTATTGAATTTATCGAAATATTAATTGAAAAGGGCTTTGCTTACGAATCTGAAGGTGATGTTTATTTTCGAACGCGAAAATTCGAAGACTATGGGAAGCTTTCACATCAACCAATTGATGAACTCCGTCTTGGTGCTCGGATTGAAGTTGGCGAAAAGAAGCAAGATCCACTTGATTTTGCCTTATGGAAAGCGGCAAAAGAAGGTGAAATATTTTGGGAAAGTCCATGGGGTAAAGGCCGTCCGGGTTGGCATATCGAATGTTCGGCGATGGCGAAGAAATATCTTGGTGAGACGATTGATATTCATGCAGGTGGGCAAGATTTAACTTTTCCACATCATGAAAATGAAATAGCCCAATCTGAAGCATTAACAGGCAAGACATTTGCGAACTACTGGCTTCACAATGGCTATATTCAAATTGATAATGAAAAAATGTCGAAGTCGCTTGGTAATTTTGTGCTTGTGCACGATATTTTAAAACAAATTGATCCGCAGGTGCTTCGTTTCTTTATGCTTTCTGTCCATTATCGGAATCCAATTAACTTCAGTCAGGAGCTGTTGGAAAATGCCAAAAGCGGCTTAGAGCGTATTCGTACTGCCTATGAAAACCTGACATATCGAAAAGAAAGCAGCACAGGCTTAACAAATAATAACGAACAATGGCTGAAAGTTATCGAAGAACTTCGCAAACAATTTATTGCTGAAATGGATGATGACATGAATACAGCCAATGCCATTTCCGTTTTATTTGATTTAGCTAAACAAGCTAATATTTACTTAAGGGAGAAGCAAACATCCCCTGAAGTGATTCAGGCGTTTATAGAGCAATTTGAAACATTAGCGGGTGTATTAGGGATTCAACTACAAAAGACGAATGAATTGCTAGATGAGGAAATTGAGGAGTTAATTCAAAAGCGAATTGATGCTAGAAAAAATCGCAATTTTGCGCTCGCAGACGAAATAAGGGATCAATTAAAAGACTTGAATATTATTCTTGAGGATACTCCGCAAGGAACACGTTGGAAAAGGATGTAGGATCGCCTGTGCATATAAACCATACTATCGATGTAAAACAATTAAACTCTTTAGCGTTAGCTTATATGGGCGATGCTGTTTTTGAGTGTTTCATTAGATTTAATTTATTAGCTTGCGGTGGAGTCCGGCCTAACCAGCTCCATCGCGAAGCAACAAAGTATGTTTCAGCAAAAGCTCAATCGACCATGGTCCATGCTTTGATGGAACAGAATCTTTTAACAGACGAAGAAGTCGCAATTGTTAAAAGAGGCAGAAATGCAAAATCCGCAACCATACCAAAAAATACTGATGTACAGACATATAGGTACAGTACTGCCTTTGAAGCCTTGCTTGGCTACCATTATCTATTAGGGAACAAAGAGCGGTTAAATGAATTGATGGAGTATGGATTTCAATCGATTAAGAAAGGAGTGAAGACAAATTGAGTGAATGGATTATTGGGAAAAACCCTGTGCTTGAAGCATTAAGAGCAGAGCGTGATATAAATAAAATTTGGATTGCTGAAGGCGCGGGTAGGGGGCAAATGCAGCAGGTGATTCAACTTGCAAAACAGGCTGGTGTTATTGTTCAATATGTGCCAAAACAAAAGCTTGACCAAACTGTATCGGGTAACCACCAAGGTGTTGCGGCGTCCGTAGCGGCTTATCAATACGCAGAACTAGACGATTTATTTAGTGCCGCAGCAGCAAGAAATGAAGACCCATTTTTTTTAATTTTAGATGAAATTGAGGATCCTCATAATTTAGGGTCCATTCTCCGTACTGCTGATGCAGCAGGCGTGCATGGGGTGATTATTCCGAAAAGGCGTGCGGTAGGATTGACCGCCGCAGTTGCTAAAGCATCGACAGGGGCAATTGAACACGTACCTGTAGCAAGAGTAACGAATCTAGCTAGAACGATGGAGGAGTTAAAAGAAAAAGGGGTTTGGATTGTCGGAACAGATGCAAAAGGCACGCAGGATTTTAGACAAATGGATGGCAAAATGCCAGTAGCTATCGTTATTGGGAGTGAAGGGAAAGGGATAGGCAGGCTTATTGGTGAAAAATGTGACTTTTTAGTACGATTGCCGATGGTCGGTAAAGTGACATCCCTAAATGCATCTGTAGCTGCAAGTCTTTTAATGTACGAGGTCTATCGGAAACGGAATCCTATTGGAGAATAGGCGGTTATGGATGTATTAATAGTCGATGGATACAATATAATTGGTGCTTGGCCTGAACTTAGAGAATTGCAGAAGACAGATTTTGCCGCCGCCCGTGATAAATTAATAGAAAAAATGGCGGAATACAAAGCATATACTGGTTACCGGGTTATTATTGTCTTCGATGCCCACTTAGTCCCCGGAATTGAAAAAAAAATAACAAACCAAAATGTTGAGGTCATCTTCACGAAGGAAAATGAAATTGCTGATGAAAAAATAGAAAAAATGGCAAATGAGCTTACTAATATAAATACGCAAGTGCACGTGGCAACTTCCGATTATACTGAGCAGTGGGTAGTATTTGGTCAAGGTGCTTTAAGAAAGTCGGCGCGCGAGTTACTAATCGAGGTGAACGACATTGACAAGAAGATTAACCGATCTGTACAGGAAACAAATCAAAGAAAAGCAACGAATCGAATAAAAATAAAAAGCGAAATTGCTGAAATTTTTGAAAAGTGGCGTCGAGGAAGCCAGGAATAGTTGACTCCCTGAAATTACCTGCTGTATAATATTGCTATCTATATGCTATATGCATCGGTTGTGGACGGAGGGATTAAACAGTGAGTATAAACCTCAAGGAAAATACTATCAATGATTTAGAGCGTCTAGAGGATGAAGTAGTAGTTGAACAAGTCCACGCAGGTTCTAGTGAAGCTTTAGATTACTTAATTCATAAGTACAAAAATTTTGTTCGGGCAAAAGCACGGTCTTATTTTTTAATTGGCGCAGATCGGGAGGATATTGTTCAAGAAGGTATGATTGGCTTGTATAAAGCAATCCGTGATTTTAAAGAGGACAAGCTGTCTTCGTTTAAAGCGTTTGCTGAATTATGTATAACAAGGCAAATTATTACGGCAATTAAAACAGCAACAAGACAGAAGCATATTCCATTAAATTCGTATGTGTCATTAGATAAGCCGATTTATGACGAGGAATCTGATCGAACGCTTCTTGATGTCATCTCAGGTACGAAGGCTCTTGACCCTGAAGAGTTGATTATTAACCAAGAGGAATTTGATGATATTGAGGTAAAAATGGCTGAGATTTTAAGTGATTTAGAAAGAAAGGTACTAAGTTTATATCTTGACGGACGTACATATCAAGAAATTTCTGAAGATTTAAACCGCCATGTTAAGTCAATTGATAATGCACTGCAAAGAGTGAAGCGAAAGCTTGAACGATATTTAGAATTGAGGGAAATTACGTTGTAATCTCCCTTTTTTGTTGACATTTAAATTAACGCTATGTTACAGTTTTACAAGTGATTAATTTTAAGATGGGACAATTATAACTTGTTCTTGGCTTATGAAGTTGGAGGTAACTGCATGCAACGTATAATTAAGTTCCTTCGCGATGTTGTTCGCGAAATGAAAAAAGTCAGCTGGCCGAAAAAGAAGGAGTTAACAAAATACACAATCACCGTTATTGTAACAGTTGCTTTTATGACTTTGTTTTTCACTGTTATAGATATGGGGATATCATCATTAATTCGTTTAATTCTTGGTTAAGCTTTTTACTATGGCTTATATATGGTATAATGATATATAATCAAGGAAATACAGAATAACAAGATAAGGAACCCGTTCGCGGGTTTTTTCGTGTTTGTAAGAAAAGCGGAAGCCCCCGTTTAGCGACGAAAGGACTGGAGCACGGCGACCGAGATAAAGGAAACACGAAATGCAAGCATTTCGATGTTGACTTATCGTAGGGAGGCGGGCGAAGTTCAGGAGTCGCTGGGTGCTGGAGCTAGACAATAAGAAAAGTGACAGCGAGAGAATGTTCCATGGGGTTGGTAGCGAAAGGATTTTGATTATCTCGATAAGGGAGGGAATGGACTAAATTTGTCCAATGCGAATGGAAAAAAACTGGTATGTTGTACATACGTATTCGGGTTATGAAAACAAAGTAAAGGCGAATTTGGAAAAACGTGTAGAGTCAATGGGAATGCAGGATAAAATTTTCCGAATTGTTGTCCCAGAGGAAGAAGAAAATGAAATCAAAAACGGCAAAAAGAAAGTCGTGAAGAAAAAAGTTTTTCCTGGTTATGTTTTAGTTGAGATCATAATGACCGATGATTCTTGGTATGTCGTAAGAAATACTCCGGGTGTAACGGGGTTTGTTGGGTCGACAGGCTCAGGTTCAAAACCAATTCCACTTCAACCCGATGAAGTAGATGTAATCTTAAAAAGAATGGGATTGGACAAAGTTCCAACTGAAATTGATTTTGCCCTTAAAGACACGGTACGTGTCATTGAAGGTCCATTTACGAATTTCACGGGGACAATTGAAGAAATTGATATGGACAAGCAAAAAGTGAAGGTCCATGTTAATATGTTCGGAAGAGAAACTCCTGTTGAACTGGAATTTACGCAAGTGCAATCAGTGTAAAAAAATCTTGCATTCATGTCTGTTTAATGATAAAATTCTTGTGTTTCCTATGAGTCTCAAAATACAGAGACTATTGTAGATATATAGGAGTATGAGTGGGAGGGTCTAAAGGGCCTAATTTTACCACATCACGGACTATTTAAGGAGGTGTGTCTCGTGGCTAAAAAAGTTATTAAAATTGTAAAACTTCAAATTCCTGCCGGAAAAGCTAATCCAGCACCACCAGTTGGTCCTGCGTTAGGTCAAGCAGGTGTAAACATCATGGGATTCTGTAAGGAGTTTAACGCTCGTACAGCAGAACAAGCTGGATTAATTATCCCTGTTGAAATCACTGTATTTGAAGATCGTTCATTTACATTTATTACAAAAACTCCGCCTGCTGCTGTTCTTCTTAAGAAAGCTGCTGGAATCGAATCTGGTTCTGGTGAGCCAAACAAGAAGAAAGTTGCTACAGTTAAGCGTGATAAGGTTCGTCAAATCGCAGAAGAAAAAATGCCTGACCTTAACGCTGCAAGTGTAGAAGCTGCAATGCGCATGGTTGAAGGTACAGCACGCAGCATGGGAATTGTTATTGAAGACTAATCCCGTGAGCTGCTAATGTAATTGGCAGAGGTTGCGAGTAAAAGGAAATCCAACACTCGCAACCTTTATTCGTGGGAGGTAAAACCGTTATAACCACATATGAGGAGGATTTTTTAAATGGCTAAAAGAGGTAAAAGATATCAAGAACTTACAAAGCTTGTTGACCGCATGAAAACTTATCCGGCTCAAGAGGCGATTGAATTAGTAAAAAAGACTGCTACAGCTAAATTCGATGAAAGTGTTGAAGTTGCTTTCCGTTTAGGTGTTGACCCTAAGAAAGCTGACCAACAAATTCGTGGAGCAGTTGTTCTACCATATGGTACTGGTAAAACGCAACGCGTGTTAGTTTTTGCTAAAGGCGAAAAAGTCAAAGAAGCAGAAGCTGCAGGTGCTGATTATGTAGGAGATGCTGAATACATTGCTAAAATCCAACAAGGTTGGTTTGAGTTTGATGTAGTTGTAGCAACACCTGACATGATGGGTGAAGTAGGTAAGCTTGGTCGCGTATTAGGACCCAAAGGTTTAATGCCAAACCCTAAAACAGGTACTGTAACATTTGACGTAACAAAAGCAGTTAATGATATTAAAGCTGGTAAAGTTGAATATCGTGTAGATAAAGCTGGTAATATTCATGTTCCAATTGGTAAAGTATCATTTGAAGATGAGAAGCTTGTTGGCAATTTAACAACAATTGTTGAAACAATCCAAAAAGCAAAACCAGCTGCAGCAAAAGGAACATACATGAAGAATGTTGCGATTACATCTACAATGGGCCCTGGTATTAAAGTGGATGTTGCTCCGCTATTGCTAGGAAAATAGGTTGACAAACTTATTTAATCCGGTTATAATAACAACCGTTGCTAATAAAATAATCATTATACCGTAGACAGTAGGTGCCGTTCTTAGGCTTAATAGCCCTACCGAGGTGTGTTTATAAATCTGTTGATAATACGAACGGATCTATTTGCCTCCATGTCTATGATATGGGGGCTTTTTTATTTAAAACACCGTACGGTATGAAATTCTATAGGAGGTGTAAGAATGAGCGCAATTATTGAACAAAAGAAACAAACCGTTCAAGAAATCTCTGATAAGTTACGTGAAAGCAAATCAGTCGTTTTCGTTGATTATCGCGGACTTGATGTTGCTGAAGTAACTGAGTTACGTAAGCAATTACGCGATGCAGGTATTGACTTTAAAGTATACAAAAATACGATGATGCGTCGTGCGGCAGAAGCTACAAACTTCGCGGAGCTTAACGACAAGTTAGTTGGACCAACTGCTGTTGCTTTCGGAGTTGAAGATGTAGTTGCTCCTGCGAAAATCCTTAATGATTTCGCTAAGAAACATGAGAATTTAGAAATTAAAGCAGGCATTATCGAAGGTACAATTGCAAGCGTAGAAGAAGTGAAAGCATTAGCTGAACTTCCATCACGCGAAGGTTTACTTTCTATGTTGCTTAGCGTATTACAAGCTCCAATCCGCAATCTTGCTCTTGCAGCAAAAGCTGTTGCTGACCAAAAAGAAGAACAAGGTGCATAAAATCTGTTACTAAAATTAAAACATTGACATGAAAAACAAGGAGGAAAATTCAAATGACTAAAGAACAAATCATTGAAGCGGTTAAAAATATGACTGTTTTAGAATTAAATGACTTAGTAAAAGCTATCGAGGAAGAATTCGGCGTAACTGCTGCTGCTCCTGTAGTTATGGGTGGCGCTGTTGCTGGTGGCGGTGCTGCTGAAGAAAAAACAGAATTTGATGTAGTATTAGCAAGCGCTGGCGACCAAAAGATTAAAGTTATCAAAGTTGTTCGCGAAATCACTGGTCTTGGCTTAAAAGAAGCAAAAGACTTAGTAGACAACACTCCAAAGCCGCTTAAAGAAGGCGTATCTAAAGAAGAAGCTGAAGATATCAAAGCTAAACTTGAAGAAGTTGGAGCTAACATTGAAGTTAAGTAATTCAATTCATTTTTAAATAAAAAGCTCACTCAATTGAGTGAGCTTTTTATTTAACCTCAGTTTAAACCCAAATTAACCCGAAACTACTTAAATAAAGGGGTTGAATAATCCAATATGACCGAACATTACTATTCGAATAAGCCTTCTGTTGAAAGTAAGCCTTTCACCTTTCATTATAAACTCAAGGGGCATTCTTTTGTTTTCACCTCAGACTTCGGAGTATTCTCAAAAAGTGAAATTGATTTTGGTTCGAAATTGTTAATTGATACAATTGTAATTCCTGCTGTTCGTGGAGATATTTTAGATATCGGCTGTGGTTATGGGCCGATTGGACTTGCTCTAGCTAAAGAAAATCCAGAACGACATGTTGACATGGTAGATGTAAATGAACGAGCTTTACAGTTAGCGAGAAAAAATAGTGAACAAAATAAAGTTGACAATGTTTCAATCTACCAAAGTAATCTCTTTGAAAATGTGAAGGAAGAATCATTTGCTGTGATTGTTACAAATCCGCCGATTCGAGCGGGCAAAAAGGTAGTGCATGACCTATTTGAAAAGTCTTATCATTATTTAGTTGAAAATGGTGAGCTTTGGATTGTTATTCAGAAAAAACAGGGAGCACCTTCGGCTATAGAGAAATTACAATCAATTTTTGCCGAAGTAGAGGTAGTTTCGAAGAAAAAGGGATATTATATCATAAAATCAAAAAAAAGTTGACGGTTATTTTTGGTTATGATAAGATTATAAAATGCCAATGAATATACGCTCCAATTATAGGAAATGTCTACAATAAAGGGTATAAAAGTATAGTCATTGGAAATGATAATAAAATCGAATTTGTATCTTTATTGTGCTTTTGATATGTTTTTAGAAGCTTTTTTTGTTTGTACAAAAAATAAAACGTTTGATTTTGAGGGGTGAATCAGTTGACAGGTCAACTAATTCAGTATGGACGCCACCGCCAGCGTAGAAGTTATGCGCGTATTAGCGAGGTGCTAGAATTACCAAATCTAATTGAAATTCAACTCTCATCTTACCAATGGTTCCTAGATGAGGGGCTCAGGGAAATGTTCACGGATATTTCTCCAATTGAAGATTTCACTGGTAACCTATCACTTGAGTTTATTGATTATAGCTTAGGTGAACCAAAGTACTCTGTTGGTGAATCAAAACAACGAGATGTTACATACTCTGCGCCATTACGAGTAAAGGTACGTCTAATCAACAAGGAAACAGGTGAGGTTAAAGAACAAGATGTATTTATGGGTGATTTCCCGTTAATGACAGAAACAGGTACCTTTGTTATAAATGGTGCTGAACGTGTAATCGTATCACAGCTTGTTCGCTCACCAAGTGTTTATTATAGCGGAAAAATTGACAAAAACGGTAAAAAGGGTTTTTCAGCTACTGTCATTCCTAACCGTGGAGCATGGTTGGAATACGAGACCGATGCTAAGGACGTTGTCTATGTTCGTATTGATCGCACACGTAAATTACCTGTAACAGTTCTTTTACGTGCGTTAGGTTTTGGTAATGACCAAGAAATTATCGACTTATTAGGTGAAAATGAGTATTTAAGAAACACACTTGACAAGGATAATACGGAAACTACCGAAAAAGCATTGCTAGAAATCTATGAGCGCCTACGTCCTGGTGAACCACCTACAGTTGAAAATGCTAAAAGTCTGTTAATATCACGCTTCTTTGATCCAAAACGTTATGATTTGGCAAATGTCGGACGTTACAAGATTAATAAAAAGCTTCATATTAAGAACCGTTTATTTAATCAGCGTGTTGCTGAAACATTAATTGATCCGGAGACGGGTGAAATTTTAGTTGAAAAAGGTACCGTGCTTGATCGCCGTACACTAGACAGAATTTTACCTTACCTAGAAAACAATATCGGTTTTAAAGTGCTGAAGCCACATGGTGGCGTTATTGAAGAAGATATTACAGTTCAATCTATTAAAATATATGCTCCAAAGGACGTTGATGGAGAGAAAATTATCAATGTCATTGGTAATTCCAATATAGATGTAGAGATTAAAAATATTACACCTGCCGATATCATTGCATCGATTAGCTATTTCTTTAATTTATTGCATCATGTTGGTGATACCGATGATATCGATCATTTAGGCAATCGTCGCTTACGTTCTGTTGGGGAGTTATTGCAAAATCAATTTAGAATCGGACTTTCTCGTATGGAACGGGTCGTTCGTGAGCGGATGTCTATTCAAGATCCAAATAATATCACGCCACAGGCATTAATTAATATCCGCCCGGTTATTGCAGCGATTAAAGAGTTTTTTGGAAGCTCTCAGCTTTCGCAATTTATGGACCAAACGAATCCGCTTGCGGAATTGACACATAAACGCCGTTTGTCTGCCTTAGGGCCGGGCGGTTTAACGCGTGAACGTGCAGGCTTTGAAGTTCGTGACGTTCACTACTCACACTATGGTCGCATGTGTCCAATTGAAACACCTGAGGGTCCGAACATTGGATTAATTAACTCGCTTTCTTCTTATGCAAAAGTAAATAGATTTGGTTTTATTGAAACACCATACCGCAAAGTAGATCCAGAGACAGGAAAGGTTACGTCTCAAATTGATTATTTAACAGCAGATGAAGAAGATAACTATATTGTGGCACAAGCAAATGTTAATTTAGCTGATGATGGCACATTCCTTGATGAGGAAGTTGTAGTCCGCTTCCGTGGTGAAAATACAATGGTTAAGAGAGACCGTGTAGACTATATGGATGTTTCACCAAAGCAAGTAGTATCTGCTGCAACTGCCTGTATTCCATTCTTGGAAAACGACGACTCAAACCGGGCATTAATGGGTGCGAACATGCAGCGTCAAGCTGTACCATTAATGAATCCTGAGGCGCCGATTGTTGGAACGGGAATGGAATATGTGGACGGAAAAGATTCTGGTGCGGCTGTTATTTGTAAGCATGACGGCATTGTTGAACATGTTGAGGCAGGCGTTATTCGTGTTCGCCGTTATTTAGACGTTGATGGTCAAAAAGTAAAAGGTGACCTTGATAAATATGAGTTATTGAAATTTAAACGTTCAAATCAAGGGACATGTTATAATCAACGCCCTATTGTAGTCGTCGGCGATGAAGTTAAAAAAGGTGAAATTCTTGCAGACGGCCCATCAATGGATAAGGGTGAATTAGCATTAGGACGAAATGTACTAGTTGCCTTTATGACATGGGATGGCTACAACTACGAGGATGCCATCATTATGAGTGAGCGACTTGTAAAGGATGATGTCTATACATCTATCCATATTGAGGAATATGAATCTGAAGCACGAGATACGAAGCTTGGGCCAGAGGAAATTACAAGGGATATACCAAACGTTGGTGAGGATGCCCTTCGTAATCTTGATGAACGTGGAATTATTCGTATCGGTGCGGAGGTTAAAGATGGAGATTTATTAGTTGGTAAAGTTACGCCTAAAGGTGTAACAGAGCTAACTGCTGAAGAAAGATTATTACATGCCATTTTCGGTGAAAAAGCACGTGAAGTACGTGATACTTCATTAAGAGTACCACATGGCGGTGGCGGAATTATTTTAGATGTAAAGATCTTTAACCGTGAAGATGGTGATGAGCTACCACCGGGAGTTAATCAATTAGTTCGTGTTTTTATCGTGCAAAAGCGTAAAATTCATGAAGGCGATAAGATGGCTGGACGACATGGAAACAAAGGTGTTATTTCAAAAATCCTTCCTGAAGAAGATATGCCTTACTTGCCTGATGGAACACCAGTTGATATCATGTTAAATCCATTAGGTGTACCATCAAGGATGAATATCGGGCAAGTATTGGAATTGCATCTTGGTATGGCCGCGCGTTATCTTGGAATTCATGTTGCTTCACCAGTTTTTGACGGTGCGACAGAAGAAGATGTATGGGCAACAATTGAAGAAGCAGGAATGGCAAGTGATGCAAAGACAATTCTATATGATGGTCGAACCGGAGAACCGTTCGATAATCGTGTGTCAGTCGGTATTATGTATATGATTAAGCTTGCCCACATGGTCGATGACAAACTTCATGCTCGTTCAACTGGACCATATTCACTAGTTACGCAGCAGCCGCTTGGTGGTAAAGCGCAATTTGGCGGACAGCGTTTTGGTGAGATGGAAGTTTGGGCACTTGAAGCATATGGTGCAGCTTATACTTTACAAGAAATTTTAACAGTTAAGTCCGATGATGTAGTCGGACGTGTTAAAACTTATGAAGCTATCGTTAAAGGTGAAAGTGTTCCTGAACCAGGGGTTCCAGAATCCTTTAAGGTATTAATAAAAGAACTTCAAAGTCTAGGTATGGATGTCAAGATGCTGTCAAGTGATGAAGAAGAAATTGAATTACGTGACTTTGATGACGATGATGACGGGCGTGATATTCCTTCATTAGAGAAAAACGAGACGACAGAAACTGAGGAAAAAGACGTTACACCTGTTGAATAGTGATTACTAATTATAATTGAATGCAAACTAATAGGCTGTCTCAATGAGGCAGCCCTAAAGTTTCACTTTATAAGGGAGGTAGGCCCTTTGCTGGATGTAAATAATTTTGAGTATATGAAGATTGGGTTGGCTTCACCAGACAAAATTCGCTCATGGTCTTTTGGTGAAGTAAAAAAACCAGAAACAATCAATTATCGGACATTAAAGCCAGAAAAAGATGGGTTGTTTTGCGAGCGCATTTTTGGCCCGACAAAGGATTGGGAATGTCATTGCGGAAAATACAAAAGAGTGCGCTATAAAGGCGTTGTCTGTGACCGTTGTGGCGTTGAAGTTACCCGTGCAAAAGTACGTCGTGACCGGATGGGACATATTGAGTTAGCGGCCCCAGTATCGCATATTTGGTATTTCAAAGGAATTCCAAGCCGTATGGGATTAGCGTTAGATATGTCACCGCGTGCCCTTGAGGAAGTTATTTATTTTGCTTCCTATGTTGTTACTGATCCTGGAAATACAACATTAGAGAAGAAACAATTGCTGTCAGAGAAGGAATATCGAACATATCGTGAAAAATATGGTCAATCATTCCAAGCGCAGATGGGTGCCGAGGCGATTCGTAAGCTTCTACAAGATATTGATTTAGATAAAGAAGTGGATCAATTAAAAGAAGAATTACGTTCTGCGCAAGGCCAACGCCGTACCCGTGCAATTAAGCGTTTGGAAGTGCTAGAGGCGTTTCGTAACTCTGGAAATGACCCTTCGTGGATGGTTTTAGATGTGCTTCCAGTTATTCCACCCGAATTGCGCCCGATGGTGCAATTAGATGGTGGCCGTTTTGCGACATCTGACCTAAACGACTTATATCGTCGTGTCATTAATCGGAATAACCGTCTTAAGCGTTTATTAGATTTAGGTGCCCCAAGCATCATTGTTCAAAATGAAAAAAGAATGCTGCAAGAAGCTGTTGATGCATTGATTGACAACGGTCGTCGTGGTCGTCCTGTAACGGGTCCTGGTAATCGTCCGTTAAAATCATTGTCACATATGCTAAAAGGGAAGCAAGGCCGTTTCCGCCAAAATCTTTTAGGTAAACGTGTTGACTATTCTGGACGTTCAGTAATTGTTGTTGGTCCTAACCTAAAAATGTACCAATGTGGCTTGCCAAAAGAGATGGCTTTAGAATTATTCAAGCCATTTGTAATGAAGGAGCTTGTTGGCAAAGGCTTAGCACATAATATTAAAAGTGCAAAGCGTAAAATTGAAAGAGTTCAACCTGAAGTATGGGATGTATTAGAAGAGGTTATTAAAGAGCATCCAGTTCTATTGAACCGTGCTCCGACATTACACAGACTGGGTATCCAGGCTTTTGAACCTACATTAGTTGAGGGTAGGGCTATACGTTTGCATCCGTTAGTATGTACAGCGTATAACGCTGACTTTGATGGTGACCAAATGGCGGTGCACGTACCATTATCGGCGGAAGCGCAGGCGGAAGCAAGATTACTAATGCTTGCTGCCCAGAACATCCTGAATCCGAAAGACGGAAAACCAGTTGTTACCCCATCACAAGACATGGTGCTTGGAAATTATTATTTGACAATCGAACGCGCCGGTGCTGTTGGTGAAGGTAAGGTGTTTAAAGACACGAACGAGGCGCTTATTGCCTATTATAACGGATACGTTCACCTACATACACGTATCGCAATAGCCGCTGGTTCGTTAAAAAATACAACATTTACTGCTGAGCAAAATGAGATGTTGTTATTAACAACAGTTGGGAAATTGATTTTCAACGAAATCTTACCGAAGTCATTCCCATATATAAATGAACCAACGAAAGAAAACTTAGAGGTGAAAACACCTGAAAAGTATTTTGTGCCAAAAGGTACAAATATTGAGGGTGAAATTAGTAACCGTGAACTAGTGTCTCCGTTCAAGAAGAAATATCTCGGAAATATTATTGCAGAAGTATTTAAGAGATTCCATATTACGGAAACATCGAAAATGTTAGACCGTATGAAGGATCTTGGCTTTAAGTACTCAACTAAAGCAGGTATTACTGTTGGTGTTGCTGATATCGTCGTTCTACCAGAAAAAGAAGAAATTTTAGCAAATGCCGAAGAAAAAATTGCGAACGTGTTGAAGCAATTTAGACGTGGTTTAATCACGGATGAAGAACGCTATGATCGTGTCATCTCTATTTGGAGTTCAGCTAAGGATGAAATCCAAAAGAGATTGATGGATACCTTAGATATATCCAACCCAATTTTTATGATGAGTGACTCAGGTGCTCGTGGTAACGCCTCTAACTTTACTCAGCTTGCAGGAATGCGCGGACTGATGGCAAACCCGGCAGGACGAATTATTGAGTTGCCGATTAAATCTAGTTTCCGTGAAGGGTTAACAGTACTAGAGTACTTCATTTCAACGCACGGTGCTCGTAAAGGTCTTGCTGATACAGCGCTAAAAACAGCAGACTCGGGTTATTTAACAAGACGATTAGTCGATGTTGCCCAAGATGTGATTGTTCGTGAGGATGACTGTAAAACAGACCGGGGCTTAACGGTAAATGCGCTTAAAGATGGTACAGAAACAATTGAACCGTTATATGAACGTTTAGTTGGACGTACATCATTTGAAACGGTAAAGCATCCTGAAACAAATGAAATTATTATTAAGCGAAATGAACTGATTACTGAAGACATCGCGACAAAGATTGTGAATGCGGGGGTTGAGCAGGTTAGAATCCGCTCGGCCTTTACTTGTGATACTCGTGCAGGCGTTTGTAAAAAGTGTTATGGTCGCAATCTAGCAACTGGTCAAGACGTTGAGGTTGGGGAAGCGGTAGGAATTATCGCGGCTCAGTCAATTGGTGAACCAGGAACACAGTTAACAATGCGTACATTCCACACGGGCGGTGTAGCAGGAGATGATATTACACAAGGTTTGCCACGTATTCAAGAGTTATTTGAAGCTCGTAATCCAAAAGGGCAAGCAGTAATTTCGGAAATCCCTGGTATCGTGTCGCAAGTTAATGACGTAAAAGATAAACAAGAAATTGTTGTCCAAGGTGAGGTTGAAAGCCGCACATACACTGCTCCATATGGCTCTAGATTAAAAGTTGCCGAAGGAGATAAAGTGACAGCAGGTCAGGAATTGACAGAAGGCTCCATTGACCCGAAAGAATTATTAAAAGTTCGTGGTGTAGATGGTGTTCAAGAATATTTGCTTCGTGAGGTACAAAAGGTATATCGTATGCAAGGGGTAGAAATTGGTGATAAGCACATTGAAGTAATGGTTCGCCAAATGCTTCGCAAAGTCCGGGTAGTGGATGCGGGTGACAGCGATGTGCTGCCAGGTTCGCTTTTAGATATCCACCAATTCAGGGAAGCGAATAAGGCTGTTCTGTTAAAAGGCGGTCGACCAGCGGTTGCACGACCAATTCTACTTGGTATTACAAAAGCGTCATTGGAAACTGAATCATTCTTATCTGCAGCTTCCTTCCAAGAAACAACAAGGGTATTAACGGATGCGGCAATCAAAGGTAAACGTGATGAGCTTCTAGGGCTGAAGGAAAACGTAATTATCGGTAAACTTGTTCCAGCTGGTACAGGTATGACTAGATATAGAAAAGTAAGATATGAAAAAGACCTTGAAAAAGAGCAATCTTTTGATGATGAAAAAAATTTAGTCTCTAAAGAATAGAATAAAAGTATATTGACATTGATTGGCTAAAATGATATCATTACAAAGGTGTTTTTAATTCCCGATGCTTTGGAGGATATAGGTACATGTCTTATGAAAAAGTATCAGTAGCAAAAGAGCTCGTTATTGGTTCAAAACAGACTCTTAAGGCTATTAAAGAAAAAGAAGTATTAGAAGTCATCATTGCCGATGATGCTGATCGGCGTGTGACAAATAAAGTACTGCTGGCAGCAAAAGAAAATGGAATTCCTATCGTCAAAGTGGATTCAATGAAAAAGCTTGGAAAAGCGTGTGGAATAGAAGTTGGTGCTGCAACAGTTGCTATAAAAGGCTAAAAATGTTTTTGTGGTGCGGTTTTTACCGCTCTCACAAAAACATTGTTTTTGCCGAAAAAATGAATCACCTGGATATGTGGACATAAAAAAGAAGGGAGGAAAAATTAATGCCTACTATGAACCAATTAGTTCGCAAGGGACGCACAAGCAAAGTCGTTACATCTAAATCTCCTGCGTTAAACAAAGGTTATAACAGCATGAAGAAGGAACAAACTGATCTTTCTTCACCACAAAAACGCGGTGTTTGTACTCGTGTAGGAACAATGACTCCTAAGAAGCCAAACTCAGCGTTACGTAAATATGCTCGTGTTCGTTTAACAAATGGAATTGAGGTTACAGCTTATATTCCTGGTATCGGACATAATTTACAAGAGCACAGTGTTGTGTTAATCCGTGGCGGTCGTGTAAAAGACCTTCCAGGGGTACGTTACCACATTGTACGCGGTGCGCTAGATACAGCTGGTGTTAACAATCGTGCACAAAGTCGCTCTAAATATGGTACGAAGAAACCAAAAGCAGCTAAAAAATAATCGATATTTCATAAATAATTATTATGAAGGGAGGGTATCATATGCCACGTAAAGGTCCTGTAGCTCGTAGAGACGTATTACCAGATCCGATTTATAACTCTAAGCTTATTACTCGCCTAATCAACCAAATTATGATTGATGGTAAAAGAGGAAAGGCGCAAACAATTCTTTATAATGCGTTTGATATCATCAAAGAACGTACTGGCAATGATCCAAAAGAAGTATTCGAACAAGCTCTTAAGAACATTATGCCTGTACTTGAAGTTCGTGCACGCCGCGTTGGTGGTGCCAACTATCAAGTGCCAGTAGAAGTTCGTCCTGAGCGTCGTACTACTTTAGGGTTACGTTGGTTAGTGCAATATTCACGTTCTCGTGGTGAGAAAACGATGGAAGAGCGTTTAGCGAACGAAATTCTTGATGCAGCAAACAACACTGGTGCATCAGTGAAGAAGCGTGAAGACACTCACAAAATGGCAGAAGCGAATAAAGCATTCGCACACTACCGTTGGTAAAATAAACATACTAATTAATTTCCTAAAAAGGAAGGAGAAGTATAGATGGCTAGAGAGTTCTCCTTAGAAAATACTCGTAATATCGGTATCATGGCACACATTGATGCTGGTAAAACAACAACAACTGAGCGCATCCTTTTCTATACTGGACGAATTCATAAAATTGGGGAAACTCATGAAGGAGCTGCCCAAATGGACTGGATGGCGCAGGAGCAAGAGCGTGGAATCACGATTACTTCTGCTGCGACAACAGCTCAATGGAAAGGCCACCGTGTTAATATTATTGATACACCAGGACACGTAGACTTTACAGTTGAGGTTGAGCGATCTCTTCGTGTATTAGATGGCGCAGTAACAGTATTAGATGCACAATCAGGTGTTGAGCCGCAAACTGAAACAGTTTGGCGTCAGGCAACAACTTATGGAGTACCACGTATTGTATTTGTTAACAAAATGGATAAAACAGGTGCGGACTTCTTATATGCAGTAAAGACGCTCCATGACCGTTTAGGTGCGAATGCACACCCAATTCAATTACCAATTGGTGCTGAAGATGAGTTCAAAGGAATTATTGACCTCGTTGAAATGAAGGCAACAATGTATGGTAATGATACTGGGACAGATATTCAAGAATCAGATATACCTGAAGACATGAAGGATTTGGCTGAAGAATATCGCGGAAAATTAATTGAAGCGGCAGCTGAGCTAGATGAAGAATTAATGATGAAGTATCTTGAAGGCGAAGAGCTTACTAATGAGGAAATTAAGGCGGCTATCCGTAAGGGTACTCTTAATGTTGAAATCTACCCAGTGCTTTGCGGTACAGCATTTAAGAATAAAGGTATCCAAAAAGTGCTTGATGCTGTAATTGATTATTTACCTGCTCCGATTGATATTGCATCAATTAAAGGTATAATTCCTGATACTGACGAAGAAGTGGAACGCCATTCTAGTGATGAAGAACCATTCTCCGCACTTGCATTTAAGATAATGACAGATCCATATGTCGGTAAACTAACATTCTTCCGTGTTTACTCGGGTATCTTAAATTCCGGTTCGTATGTATTAAACTCAACAAAAGGTAAGCGTGAACGCGTAGGACGTATCCTGCAAATGCATGCGAACCACCGTGAAGAAATCTCACAAGTTTATGCTGGAGATATCGCAGCGGCTGTTGGTTTAAAAGATACAACAACAGGTGATACTCTTTGTGATGAAAAGAATGCAGTTATTCTTGAATCTATGGAGTTCCCGGAGCCAGTAATCTCATTATCTGTGGAGCCGAAATCAAAAGCAGACCAAGATAAAATGGGCATTGCATTACAAAAGCTTGCTGAAGAAGATCCGACATTCCGTACGGAAACAAATCCGGAAACAGGACAAACGATTATCTCTGGTATGGGTGAACTTCACTTAGACATCATTGTTGATCGTATGAAACGCGAATTCAAGGTTGAGGCTAATGTGGGTGCACCGCAAGTTTCTTACCGTGAAACATTCCGTCAAACTGCTGAGTGTGAAGGTAAATTCGTACGTCAGTCAGGTGGACGTGGACAATATGGTCACGTATGGATTAGATTCGAACCTAATGAAGAAGGTAAAGGCTTCGAGTTTGTTAACGCAATCGTCGGTGGCGTAGTCCCTAGAGATTACGTTCCTGCTATCCAATCAGGACTAGAAGACGCACTGCAAAACGGTGTCCTTGCTGGCTATCCGTTAATAGACGTAAAAGCTACATTATTCGATGGTTCTTACCATGATGTAGACTCAAGTGAAATGGCGTTTAAAGTTGCTGCGTCTTTATCACTTAAAAATGCTAAAACAAAATGTAATCCAGTATTACTAGAGCCAATGATGAAAGTTGAAATCGTTGTTCCAGAGGAATACATGGGCGATATCATGGGTGATGTAACTTCACGTCGTGGTCGTGTTGAAGGTATGGAAGCTCGTGGTAATGCACAAGTTGTTAAAGCAATGGTTCCACTTTCAGAAATGTTTGGTTATGCAACTGCACTTCGTTCAAATACTCAAGGTCGTGGAGTATACTCTATGCACTTTGATCATTACGAAGAAGTTCCAAAATCAATTTCGGAAGAAATCATCAAGAAAAACACAGGTGCATAATCAGGTTTAATATTGCATTAATTCAAATTTTATAGTAAGTTGGTAATTGGGAATTCCTAGAATTCCCGTCCCTTACATATAAAAAAATAATAAATTATTATACATTTAAGGAGGAAATCTCTAATGGCTAAAGCTAAATTTGACCGTTCAAAACCGCATGTTAACATCGGTACAATTGGACACGTTGACCATGGTAAAACTACCCTTACTGCTGCTATCACAAACGTACTTGCTAAGGCAGGTGGTGCGGAAGCTCGTGGATATGACCAAATCGATGGAGCACCAGAGGAAAGAGAACGTGGAATTACAATCTCAACTTCTCACGTAGAATATCAAACTGAAAAGCGTCACTATGCACACGTTGACTGCCCAGGACATGCTGACTATGTTAAGAACATGATCACTGGTGCTGCTCAAATGGACGGCGGTATCCTAGTAGTATCTGCTACTGATGGTCCTATGCCTCAAACACGTGAGCACATCTTACTTTCTCGTCAAGTAGGTGTACCTTACTTAGTAGTATTCATGAACAAGTGTGATATGGTTGATGACGAAGAATTACTAGAATTAGTTGAAATGGAAGTTCGTGACTTACTTTCAGAATACGAATTCCCAGGAGACGATATCCCTGTAATCAAAGGTTCTGCTCTTAAAGCTCTTGAAGGAGAGCCTGAGTGGGAAGCTAAAATCAATGAACTAATGGATGCTGTTGACAGCTACATTCCAGACCCAGTTCGTGACACTGACAAGCCATTCATGATGCCAGTTGAGGATGTATTCTCAATCACTGGTCGTGGTACAGTTGCTACTGGACGCGTTGAGCGCGGTCAAGTTAAAGTTGGTGACGTAGTTGAAATCGTTGGTCTAGCTGAAGAAGCTAAGAGCACAACTGTAACTGGTGTAGAAATGTTCCGTAAGCTTCTTGACTATGCAGAAGCTGGAGACAACATCGGTGCATTACTTCGTGGTGTTGCACGTGATGACATCCAACGTGGTCAAGTACTTGCTAAACCAGGTTCAATTACACCACACAAAACTTTCAAAGCTGAAGTTTACGTTTTATCAAAAGAAGAAGGTGGACGTCATACTCCATTCTTCTCAAATTATCGCCCACAATTCTATTTCCGTACAACTGACGTAACTGGAATCATCAAGTTACCAGAAGGTGTAGAAATGGTAATGCCTGGTGACAACATCGAAATGACTGTAGAACTTATCACTACAGTTGCGATTGAAGAAGGAACTAAATTCTCAATTCGTGAAGGTGGACGTACAGTAGGCGCTGGCGTTGTAGCTACAATCGTTGAGTAATTAAATTAATGAAAGATTAAAGCAGTCGGCTAAAACCGGCTGCTTTTTCATATGCAATTCTATAATCAATTTGATTGAATTGTAGAATTTAAAAAGTTCGTCAGAAATTATTTTTGTTGTTGCAATCACTTCTATTATTTTGTATAATATTGAATGTTGGTCATTTACAGCTATGATGTGGAAGGTTGCTGACACACCCGGCCCCTTTGCCATGGCGAGTGTGGGGAAATTTCCACGGAGTATGTCTATTCTAATATGGGCGAATAAAGGAGGGAAAATAATGGCAAAAGAAAAAATTCGTATACGTTTAAAAGCTTACGATCACAGAATTCTTGATCAATCAGCTGAGAAAATTGTCGAAACTGCAAAACGCTCTGGTGCAAATGTATCTGGTCCGATTCCATTACCTACAGAGAAAGCTGTTTACACAATTCTCCGTGCTGTACACAAATATAAGGATTCTCGTGAGCAATTCGAGATGCGCACACATAAACGCTTAATCGATATCGTCAATCCGACACCACAAACTGTCGATTCATTAATGCGTTTAGACTTACCATCTGGTGTTGATATTGAAATTAAGCTTTAATTTAAATAAAAAATCATAATAATTACAGGAGGTGTGACTAATGACCAAAGGAATCTTAGGTAGAAAAATTGGTATGACTCAAGTTTTCGCTGAAAACGGCGAATTAATTCCAGTAACGGTTATTCAAGCCGAGCCTAATATCGTTTTACAAAAGAAAACTGTTGAAACTGATGGTTACGAAGCGGTTCAAATAGGTTTTGCAGATAAAAAAGAATCACGTGCAAACAAGCCGGAAAAAGGTCATGCAACAAAAGCAAATACAACTCCTAAGCGCTTCGTCCGTGAAATCCGCGGTATTAACGCTGGGGAGTATGAAGTTGGTCAGGAAGTCAAAGTTGATTTATTTACAGAAGGTGAGTTAGTTGACGTAACAGGAACATCAAAAGGTAAAGGGTTCCAAGGTGCAATTAAACGTCATAACCAATCACGTGGCCCTATGTCTCACGGATCTCGTTATCACCGTCGTCCTGGATCAATGGGACCAGTTGCTCCAAATCGCGTATTCAAAGGTAAAGAATTACCTGGACAAATGGGTGGAGAGCAAATTACAGTTCAAAATCTTGAAATCGTAAAGGTTGATACAGAACGTAACCTATTATTAGTTAAAGGAAATGTGCCTGGAGCTAAAAAAAGTTATGTAAAAATCCTTAATGCGGTTAAAGGTAACAAATAATTGTTCAGAAAGGAGGAAATTTGATGCCTAAAGTAGCACTTTATAATCAAACAGGTTCACAAGTTGGTGAAATTGAACTTTCTGAAGCGGTTTTCGGCATTGAGCCAAACAGTCACGTGCTTTTCGATGCTATTATTATGCAACGTGCATCAAGACGTCAAGGTACACACAAAGTAAAAAACCGTTCTGAAGTTCGCGGCGGTGGCAGAAAGCCATGGCGCCAAAAAGGAACTGGACGTGCGCGTCAAGGTTCGATTCGTTCTCCACAATGGAGAGGTGGGGGTATCGTATTTGGTCCTCAACCAAGAAGTTATTCTTTTAAACTTCCTAAGAAAGTTCGTCGTTTAGCTATTAAATCAGCGTTATCTACAAAGGTTTTAGATAATAACGTTGTAGTATTAGAAAATTTAACGATTGAAGCACCAAAGACAAAAGACATGGTTCAAGTGTTAAATGCATTATCATTAAATAACAAAGTTTTAATCGTTACTGCTAATGCAGATCAAACGGTTGAACTATCTGCTCGCAATATTCCTGGTGTTACTGTTATAGACGCTAATGGAGTAAATGTTTTAGATGTAATGAGCCATGATAAAATGGTGATTACAAAAGAAGCAGCTGAAAAAGTAGGGGAGGTGCTTGCATAATGAAAGATCCTCGTGATATTATTAAGCGCCCCGTGATAACTGAACGTTCTACTGAAATAATGGGTGAGAAAAAATATACATTTGAAGTAGATACAAGAGCTAACAAAACGGAAGTTAAACAAGCTATTGAAGCGATTTTCGGCGTAAAAGTTGAAAAAGTTAACGTTCAAAATTATCAAGGAAAATTCAAGCGTGTAGGTCGTTATACAGGAACTAAACCTAAACGTAAAAAAGCAATTGTAAAATTAACTGCTGATAGTAAAGAATTAGAGTTCTTTGAAGCATAATCAACAAGTGAAGGAGGGAAACCGAAATGGCGATTAAAAAGTATAATCCTACGTCAAACGGTCGTCGTGGCATGACAGGCTTGGATTTCGCAGAAATCACAACTGACACACCAGAAAAGTCATTGCTCGCACCGTTACACAAAAAAGCTGGACGTAATAACCAAGGTAAAATTACTACACGTCATCACGGTGGTGGACATAAGCGTCAATATCGTTTAATCGATTTTAAACGTGATAAAGATGGAATACCAGGACGCGTTGCTACGATTGAGTACGATCCAAACCGTACTGCAAACATCGCATTAATCAATTATGTAGATGGTGAAAAACGTTATATCCTTGCGCCAAAAGGTTTAAAAGTTGGTCAAGAAGTATTCTCAGGACCTGAAGCGGATATTAAAGTTGGTAATGCATTGCCACTTGCAAATATTCCGGTTGGTACTGTTGTGCATAATATTGAGTTAAAGCCAGGACGTGGTGGACAATTAGTTCGTTCTGCTGGTGCTGAAGCTCAAGTATTAGGTAAAGAAGGTAAATATGTACTAGTTCGTTTAATGTCTGGTGAGGTTCGTCAAGTCTTAGCGACATGTCGTGCAACAGTAGGCCAAGTTGGTAACTTGGAGCATGAACTAGTGAACGTTGGTAAAGCAGGTCGTTCTCGTTGGTTAGGCATTCGTCCAACAGTACGTGGATCTGTAATGAACCCTAATGACCATCCACACGGTGGTGGTGAAGGTAAAGCACCAATCGGTCGTAAATCACCAATGTCACCATGGGGTAAACCAACACTTGGAGCTAAAACACGTAAGAAAAATAAAGCGTCAGACAAATTTATTGTTCGTCGTCGTAAAAAATAACGGGATTGTACTACGGTTCATAGGAACCGTGGCACAGTCGCGAAGGGAGGTCAATTCATGGGTCGCAGCTTGAAAAAAGGACCATTTGTCGATGATCATTTAATGAAGAAAGTTGAAGGATTGAACGAGTCTAACAAAAAACAAGTTATTAAAACTTGGTCTCGCCGTTCAACGATTTTCCCAGAGTTTATCGGGCACACTATCGCTGTCTATGATGGCCGCAAACATGTTCCAGTATTCGTAACTGAGGATATGGTGGGTCATAAATTAGGCGAATTTGCTCCAACCCGCACTTATAAAGGTCATGCGGATGACGATAAGAAAACAAGACGTTAGTAGAGAGGAGGTATATGAATGGAAGTGAAACAAGCTAAATCGGTAGCGAGAACTGTTCGTATTGCTCCTCGTAAAGCTCGTATTGTGATCGATTTAATACGAGGTAAGCAAGTAGGTGAAGCTATAGCCATTCTTCGCCATACACCAAAAGGAGCTTCTCCTGTTATCGAGAAAGTGCTAAAGTCAGCGATTGCTAACGCTGAACATAACTATGAAATGGATGTTAACAATTTAGTAGTATCACAAGCTTTTGTTGATGAAGGTCCAACATTAAAACGTTTCAGACCACGCGCGCAAGGCCGTGCTAGCGCAATTAACAAACGTACTAGCCACATTACAGTTGTGGTATCTGAAAAGTAAGGAGGGATAGTAGTGGGTCAAAAAGTAAATCCTAACGGACTTCGCGTCGGCATCATTCGGGACTGGGAATCAAGATGGTTTGCTGGTAAAGATTATGCTGATCTATTGCATGAAGATATTAAAATCCGTGAATATATTAACAAACGTTTATCAGATGCAGCGGTTTCAAAAATTGAAATCGAACGTGCTGCAAACCGTGTGAATATCGCTATCCACACTGCTAAACCAGGAATGGTTATTGGTAAAGGTGGAACAGAAGTTGAAGCACTTCGTAAGGCGTTAAACGAGCTAACCGGGAAGCGTGTTCACATTAATATTATGGAAGTTAAAAAGGCAGATATCGACGCAACGTTAGTAGCTGAAAATATTGCTCGCCAATTAGAAAATCGCGTATCTTTCCGTCGTGCCCAAAAGCAAGCAATTCAACGTGCGATGCGTGCAGGTGCTAAAGGTATCAGAACAATGGTTTCTGGTCGCCTTGGTGGAGCTGATATCGCTCGTTCAGAACATTATAGTGAGGGTACAGTACCACTTCATACTTTACGTGCAGATATTGATTATGGAACTGCAGAAGCTGACACTACTTATGGTAAGTTGGGTGTTAAAGTATGGATTTACCGTGGTGAAGTTCTTCCTACAAAGAAAAGAGCAACGAAAGATGAGGAAGGAGGAAACCAATAATGTTATTACCAAAACGTGTTAAGTATCGCAGAGAACACCGTGGAAAAATGCGTGGTCGTGCTAAAGGTGGTACAGAAGTACACTTCGGTGAATTCGGTTTACAATCACTTGAAGCTTCTTGGATCACTAACCGCCAAATTGAAGCCGCTCGTCGTGCAATGACTCGTTATATGAAACGTGGCGGTAAAGTTTGGATAAAGATCTTCCCATCTAAGCCATTTACAGCAAAACCATTAGAAGTACGGATGGGTTCCGGTAAAGGTGCTCCTGAAGGCTGGGTAGCGGTAGTAAAGCCAGGGAAGGTAATGTTTGAAATTGCAGGTGTATCAGAAGAAGTAGCTCGCGAAGCATTACGTCTTGCTGCCCATAAGTTACCTGTTAAATGTAAGTTTGTAAAACGTGAAGATATTGGTGGTGAAACTAATGAAGGCTAATCAAATCCGTGATTTAACCACTGCCGAAGTTGAACAAAAAGTTAAATCTTTAAAAGAAGAATTATTTAACCTTCGATTCCAGCTTGCGACTGGTCAATTAGAAAACACTACTCGTATTCGTGAGGTTCGCAAGGCGATTGCTCGCATGAAGACGATTATTCGTGAAAGAGAACTTGGTGTTAACAATCGATAATCGAGAGGAGGTTAGCGTAAATGAGTGAACGCAACCAACGTAAGGTATATGTAGGTCGTGTTGTATCTGATAAAATGGACAAGACGATTACAGTAGTTGTAGAAACTTACAAAAAACATTCACTATACGGTAAACGTGTTAAATACTCTAAAAAGTATAAAGCTCATGATGAGAACAACCAAGCAAAAATTGGCGATGTTGTAAAAATCATGGAAACTCGTCCTTTATCAGCTACAAAACGATTCCGTTTAGTTGAAGTTGTAGAAGAAGCGGTAATTATTTAATTTAAAGTTCGGATATAAATTGTGTTCCGAAAGGAGGTACTGATCGATGATTCAACAAGAATCTCGTTTAAAAGTGGCTGACAACTCAGGTGCACGTGAAGTTTTAGCAATTAAAGTTCTTGGTGGTTCAGGCAAAAAGACAGCTAACATCGGTGATGTTATCGTATGTACTGTCAAGCAAGCAACACCAGGGGGCGTTGTCAAAAAAGGCGACGTTGTTAAAGCGGTAATTGTACGCACAAAGAGTGGTGCACGTCGTGTTGACGGCTCATATATTCGTTTTGATGAAAATGCTTGCGTAATTATTCGTGATGATAAGAGTCCACGTGGTACTCGTATCTTTGGTCCAGTGGCCCGCGAATTGCGCGAAAGAAACTTTATGAAAATTGTTTCATTAGCTCCGGAAGTACTATAAAGAAAAGATCTTATTATTAGCCTTGAAGGAGGTGTCTATAAGATGCATGTCAAAAAAGGTGATAAAGTACAAGTAATCTCTGGGAAAGACAAGGGCAAACAAGGTGTTATCCTTGAAGCGTATCCGAAAAAGGACCGCGTCCTAGTTGAAGGTGTTAACATTATTAAGAAACACTCAAAACCAACACAAATGAATCCTCAGGGTGGAATTATGAGCCAAGAGGCACCTATTCATGTATCAAATGTAATGCCAATCGACCCTAAGACTGGCAAGCCTACTCGTGTAGGTTATAATGTGGTTGACGGTAAGAAAGTGCGTATTGCAAAAAAATCAGGTGAAGTTTTAGATAAATAGATTGTTATGAAAGGAGGTCGCGACTAGTGAATCGCCTAAGAGAAAAGTTTAATAAAGAAGTAGTTCCAGCTCTTGTGAGCAAATTTAACTATAAATCTGTCATGCAGGCACCTAAAATTGAAAAAATCGTTATCAATATGGGTGTTGGTGACGCAGTTCAAAACTCAAAAGCACTAGATAGTGCAGTTGAAGAATTGGCTGCCATCACAGGTCAAAAGCCTGTTGTTACGAGAGCGAAAAAATCAATTGCGGGTTTCAGATTACGTGAAGGAATGCCAATCGGTGCGAAAGTTACCCTTCGCGGTGAGCGTATGTATGAATTCTTAGATAAATTAGTTTCTGTTTCGTTACCTCGTGTACGTGACTTCAGAGGTGTTTCTAAGAAATCATTCGATGGCCGCGGTAACTATACACTAGGTGTTAAAGAACAATTAATTTTCCCTGAAATTGATTACGATAAAGTATCTAAAGTACGTGGCATGGACATTGTTATTGTTACTACTGCTAATACAGATGAAGAAGCTCGTGAGTTATTAACTCAAGTGGGCATGCCGTTCCAAAAGTAATTAAAAAGGAGGGAAATTCGTGGCCAAAAAATCAATGATCGCTAAGCAAAAACGCAAACAAAAGTTTGCTGTTCAAGAATATACTCGTTGTGAACGCTGTGGTCGTCCGCATTCAGTATTACGCAAATTTAAACTTTGCCGTATTTGTTTCCGTGAATTAGCATACGCAGGTCAAATCCCTGGTGTTAAAAAAGCAAGTTGGTAAACCCTTAAATTGGGAAGGAGGTAAAATATATGGTAATGACTGATCCAATTGCAGATATGCTTACTCGCATTCGTAATGCTAATATGGTACGTCACGAGAAGCTTGAAGTCCCTGCATCTAAACTTAAAAAAGAGATCGCTGAAATTCTAAAGCGTGAAGGCTTTATCCGTGACGTTGAATATATCGAAGATAACAAGCAAGGAATTATTCGTATTTTCCTTAAATACGGTACAAATAATGAACGAGTTATTACTGGCTTAAAACGCATTAGTAAGCCTGGATTACGTGTTTATGCAAAAGCAAATGAAGTACCGCGCGTACTTAATGGCCTTGGTATCGCAATTGTTTCAACATCAAGTGGTGTTGTAACAGATAAAGATGCCCGTGCGAAACAAATTGGTGGAGAAATCCTAGCATACGTTTGGTAAGATTTTTTGAAGAATGGAGGTGCAATAGATGTCTCGTATTGGTAAGAAAATACTTGAGATCCCACAAAGCGTTACTTTCACAAATAAAAGTAACGTAATTACTGTAAAAGGACCTAAAGGCGAGCTAACTCGTGCTTTTCATCCTGATATGAATATTAAAGTAGAGGATAATGTTCTTACTGTAGAACGTCCTTCAGATAATAAGGAACATCGTTCATTACATGGTACAACACGTAGTCTCCTTGCTAATATGGTAGAAGGTGTTACGAATGGTTTTGAAAAAGGACTTGAATTAATCGGGGTTGGTTACCGTGCTTCTAAGTCTGGAACTAAGCTAGTTCTTAACGTTGGATATTCACACTCAGTAGAAATTCAACCTGAAGCAGGTATTGAAATTGAAGTTCCTTCTAACACAAAGATTATTGTTAAGGGTATTGATAAAGAGCGTGTTGGAGCAGTTGCTGCAAATATTCGTGCCGTTCGTCCGCCAGAGCCATATAAAGGTAAAGGGATTCGTTACGAAGGCGAATTTGTACGTCGCAAGGAAGGTAAGACTGCCAAGAAATAACGCTTCTTAGAGTAGAAGAAAGGAGTGAATCCGAGAATGATTACTAAGCTTGACAAAAATGCTGTACGTAAAAAGAGACATGCTCGTGTGCGTGCTAAGGTAAGTGGGACTGCTGAGCGTCCACGCTTAAATGTATATCGTTCCAATCAGCATATTTATGCGCAATTAATAGATGATGTCAATAAAGTAACTTTAGCTAGTGCATCTACGGTTGAAAAAGATGTGAATCTTGAATCAACTGGAAATATTGCAGCAGCTCAAAAAATCGGTGAATTAGTTGCAAAACGTGCACTTGAAAAAGGTGTTAAAGAAGTAGTTTTTGACCGTGGCGGCTACTTATATCATGGAAGAATTAAAGCTTTAGCAGACTCTGCTCGCGAAGCTGGTCTCGAATTCTAATCATAAAGGAGGGAAATTAATGCGTCGTGTTGATCCAAATAAATTAGAGCTTGAAGAGCGCGTTGTTGCGGTTAACCGTGTAGCAAAAGTAGTTAAGGGTGGTCGTCGCTTCCGCTTTGCTGCGCTGGTTGTTGTTGGAGATAAAAATGGTCATGTTGGTTTCGGAACAGGTAAAGCACAAGAAGTTCCAGATGCGATTCGTAAAGCTATTGAAGATGCGAAGAAAAACCTAATTAGTGTACCGCTTGTTGGTACAACTATTCCACATGAAGTTATTGGAAACTTTGGTGCTGGCAATGTACTATTAAAGCCTGCTCTTGAAGGTACTGGTGTTATCGCTGGGGGTCCTGTACGTGCAGTACTAG
The DNA here is from genome assembly GCA_012842745.1 of Bacillus sp. (in: firmicutes). Classification (NCBI taxonomy): domain Bacteria; kingdom Bacillati; phylum Bacillota; class Bacilli; order Caryophanales; family Bacillaceae; genus Bacillus; species Bacillus sp. (in: firmicutes). Next base: position 41,506 of record DUSF01000005.1, read on the forward strand.
AATTAGCAGGTATTGGAGATATTCTTTCTAAGTCATTAGGAACTAATACTCCAATTAATGTTGTCCGTGCTACTATTGAAGGATTGAAAGATTTAAAAGTTGCAAATGAAGTGGCAAAGTTACGTGGTAAAACGGTAGAAGAACTGTTAGGATAAGGAGGGAAAACAATGGCAAATAAACTTCAAATCACCCTCAAACGCAGTGTTATCGGTCGTCCACAGGACCAAAGAACTACTGTAAAAACATTAGGATTACGCAAGTTACATCAATCAGTTGTTCACGAAGACAATGCGGCAATTCGTGGAATGATTAATAAAGTATCTCACTTAGTATTAGTAGAAGAAGTTTAATTATAAATTTTCAATATAAGAGGAGGTGCAAGAATGAAACTACATGAGTTAAAACCAGCAGAAGGTTCTCGTAAAGAGCGTAACCGCGTAGGCCGTGGGATGGCTTCAGGAAATGGTAAAACATCAGGTAGAGGTCACAAAGGTCAAGGTTCTCGTTCAGGCGGTGGTGTACGTCCTGGATTTGAGGGCGGACAAATGCCTCTTTTCCAACGTTTGCCTAAACGTGGTTTTACAAATATCAATCGTAAAGAATATGCGATTGTTAATCTTGAAACATTAAATCGCTTCGAGAATGGTACAGAGGTAACTCCCGAATTATTGCTTGAAACTGGTGTTGTCAGCAAATTAAATGCTGGTGTGAAAGTACTAGGAAATGGTAAGTTAGAAAAGAACCTTACTGTTAAAGCACATAAGTTCTCGTCTTCTGCTAAAGAAGCTATCGAGGCAGCTGGCGGTAAAACTGAGGTGGTTTAATGTTTGAGACAATCTCCAATTTTATACGAGTTGGTGAAATAAGAAGGAAAATTGTATTCACCTTATTAATGCTCGTAGTTTTTAGACTCGGTAGTTTTATACCAGTTCCAGGAGTAAATGCAGAGGTACTAAAGCTCAGCGATCAAGGTGTATTTGGACTTCTCAATACATTTGGCGGCGGAGCTTTAAAGAACTTCTCGATTTTTGCAATGGGGATTATGCCATACATTACTGCATCTATCATTATTCAGCTTTTACAAATGGATGTAGTACCTAAATTTACGGAGTGGTCTAAACAAGGAGAGGTTGGACGACGTAAGTTAGCTCAGTTTACCCGCTATGGTACAATCGTACTCGGTTTTATCCAAGCGGTCGGTATGTCTATCGGATTTAATAATATGTTTCCAGGCTTAATAAACAATCCTGGGTTACCAACATATTTACTTATCGCTTTAGTATTAACTGCTGGAACAGCGTTCCTGCTTTGGTTAGGTGAACTTATTACATCACATGGGGTTGGTAATGGAATTTCCATTATAATCTTTGGAGGTATTGTTGCTGCGATTCCAACGGCAGCTAACCAAATTTATGCTCAACAAATTGAAGGTGCAGGAGAAGCGCTGTTTTTACGAATTGTAACAATTGTATTGTTATTAGTTGCTGTAATAGCAGTTATCGTCGGGACGATTTTTATTTCACAAGCGCTTCGAAAAATACCGATTCAGTATGCGAAGAGACTTGTAAATCGCAGTCCAGTTGGTGGACAATCAACGCACTTACCGATTAAAGTGAATGCTGCAGGGGTTATTCCGGTAATCTTTGCAATATCATTTTTAATAACACCACCAACTATTGCAGGCTTTTTTGGAACGAATAAGGTCACTACTTGGATTACAACAACTTTTACGTATTCACATCCAATTGGTATGATTATTTATGTCGCCTTAATTATAGCGTTTACTTATTTCTATACATTTGTTCAAGTAAATCCTGAACAAATGGCGGAAAACCTGCAAAAACAAGGTGGCTATGTTCCAGGTATTAGACCAGGAAAGAGCACCCAGGAGTACTTAACTCGTATTCTTTACAGATTAACATTAGTGGGATCCATATTCTTGGCAATCATTGCAGTACTTCCTGTATTCTTTGTGAACATTGCGGGATTACCGCAATCGGTACAAATTGGCGGTACCAGCCTATTAATTGTTGTCGGTGTTGCACTTGAAACAATGAAGCAGCTGGAAAGCCAATTAGTAAAGAGACATTATAAGGGATTCCTGAAATAGTATTTTAGAGGTTAGGGTATCTTCCCTATACCTCGCCAGAATATAGGGGGGTAAAGATGAATTTAGTATTAATGGGGTTACCGGGAGCTGGAAAAGGGACGCAAGCTGAAAAAATCGTAGCAAAATATGATATACCTCATATTTCAACGGGTGACATGTTCCGTGCCGCTATCAAAGATGGCACAGAATTAGGCATGAAGGCAAAGTCGTATATGGACCAAGGTGCACTTGTCCCTGATGAAGTTACGATTGGTATCGTGAAAGACCGTCTTGGAAAAGATGATTGTAAAAAAGGTTTTCTTTTAGATGGATTTCCTAGAACAGTTCCACAAGCAGAAGCCCTTGAAGTTCTCTTAACTGAACTAGATCGACCAATTCATTACGTCATTAACATTGGTGTTGATACTAGTAAGCTAATGGAACGTTTGACTGGGCGCCGCATTTGTAAATCATGTGGATCTACGTACCATATGGTATTCAATCCACCTCGTCATGAGGGCGTGTGTGATAAGTGTGGTGGCGAGCTTTATCAACGTTCTGATGATAATGCAGAAACTGTAGGGAACCGTTTAGAAGTAAATATAAAACAAACTCAACCATTGCTTGATTTCTATAGTGAAAAAGGGACACTACGAAATATTAATGGTGATCAGGATATTAATGATGTATTTAAAGAAGTAGATCAACTCCTTGGAGGCTTAAATGGATGATCATTTGTAAAACTGAGCGCGAGATTGAAATTATGCGTGAAGCAGGGAGAATCGTTGCACTTACACATCAAGAGCTAAAGAAGCATATAAAACCGGGAATAACGACCAAGGAATTAGACAATATAGCTGAAAAGACCATCCGATTCTATAACGCAATTCCATCCTTTAAGGGATACAATGGTTTTCCTGGAAGTATATGTGCATCTGTGAATGAAGAGCTAGTGCATGGTATTCCTGGTAATCGCGTTCTACGCGACGGTGATATAATTTCAATTGATATCGGTGCAAAGTATAATGGCTACCATGGAGACTCCGCTTGGACATATGCTGTAGGAACCATAGATGAAAACACAACGAAGCTATTAGAGGTAACCGAACAATCTTTGTACAAAGGTCTAGAGGAAGCGAAAGCCGGTGTAAGATTATCGAATATCTCGCATGCGATTCAAACATATGTAGAGGCAAACGGTTTTTCCATTGTTAGAGAGTATGTGGGGCATGGAGTTGGGCAGGATCTTCATGAAGATCCGCAAATTCCACATTATGGACCTCCTAACAAAGGACCACGGTTAAAGCCTGGTATGGTGCTTGCTGTTGAACCTATGGTGAATGCAGGTACACGTTATGTTAAAACACTTTCAGATAACTGGACTGTTGTTACAGTTGACGGCAAAATGTGTGCTCATTTTGAACATACGATTGCAATTACTGAAACTGGATATGAAATTTTAACAAAAGCCTAAGTGAAGGTGATAATGGGTGAACGAACCTGAGTCGAGTCCGCGAATAGGTCAGTTAGTTAAAATTGTGCAAGGAAGAGATGCTGGTCAATTTGCAGTAGTAATAAAAATCCTCGATGAGCGTTTCGTGTTTATTGCCGATGGTGATAAACGTAAATTTGATCGGCCAAAGAAAAAGAACATTAATCATCTTGAGTTTTTTGATTATGTTTCTCCGGAAGTTCAGAACAGTATTAGTGAAACTGGTCGTGTGACAAATGGAAAGC
>DUSF01000006.1 GCA_012842745.1 Bacillus sp. (in: firmicutes)
AAAAGAGATGAAAAAAATTTTAAAACAAACAAAAAAGGGGAAATAGTACGCTTTTTTATCCATTAAAAAACCGCCAAAAATATTGATTTACCAATGGTTTTGGCGGTTTTGAGTGTCAAAGATGAGACATTACCATGTTGTTTACGTTTTTACAAGCACTTTCTTAATAAAATTAATTCGATTATTTTCACTACTATTTTTTCCTTGCAGGAAAAACATGGAGATTTGTCGAAAAAAGTTACAGTAGTCCAAATTACCTAAATAAGTTAAAAAGGAGAAATATTGTTATGAGTTCAAAGGTAAAAAAACTTGGCATCCTCACTGGCGGCGGAGATTGCCCAGGGTTAAATGCGGTCATTCGCGCAGTTGTGAAAACAGCTATCCGTCAACATAATATAGAAGTTGTAGGAATTCTAAACGGATTTAGTGGATTAATTCATAATGATTTCCGTGATTTAACGGAAAAAGAAGTGTCAGGGATCTTACCCCGAGGTGGGACGATTTTAGGGACAACCAACCGTGATAACCCTTTTAATTACCCAATTCAAGTAAATGGTGAAACGGTTTACCAAGACGTCTCAGACCAAGTCATCGAAAACATGAAAAAACGCGGCATTGATGCACTTGCAATTATTGGTGGGGACGGCAGTCTTGGGATTGCCAATGATTTTGCAAAGAAAGGGGTTCCGATTGTCGGCATTCCCAAAACAATTGACAATGACTTATCGGCAACCGACCAAACTTTTGGTTTTGATACAGCATTAACGACAGCATGTGAAGCAATTGATAAATTGCACACAACTGCAGAATCCCATCACCGTGTAATGGTCATTGAGGTAATGGGGCGCTATGCAGGTTGGATTGCATTACAAGCAGGAATATCTGGTGGTGCTGATGCAATTTTAATACCTGAAAAGCCATTTTCGATTGAGAATGTATGCAAGAAAGTTGAAGAACGCAACAACCAAGGCAAAAAATTTAGCATCATAGTTGTCGCTGAGGGAGCTGTTCCTGAAGGTGGAGAAATGGTGGTTCAGCGCGTTGTTGAAGGCAGTCCTGACCCTGTGCGATTAGGTGGAATTGGGAACAAGGTTGCAAATGCAATTGAACAGTGCTCAGGTAAAGAAACCCGTGTAATCGTTCTAGGCCATTTACAGCGTGGCGGGTCGCCGACAGCCTATGACCGTATTTTAGGAACTCGTTATGGAGTAAAAGCTGTTGAATTACTTGCTAGTGGGCAATATGCCCAAATGGTTGCTTTAAGAGGTACAGAAATCCAAGCTGTGCCATTGGAATCTGCCATTAAACAATTAAAAAGAGTCAATCCCAATGGTGAATTAGTTTTAGCTGCCGAGTCGGTAGGCATCAGTTTTGGATCGAATCCTATTTGCAAAGACTAATTCACTGCATAAAAAATCGCCTCTAAGGAAAAATACTTTAGAGGTGATTTTTATGCCGGATCATACATTTGAGGCATTAGCAAAAGTGTTCCACAGCTTATTTGACGACGAGCCAAAACCATCCTTACATGTTGGTGAGGTGATGTCGTGTTGGGCCTATTTGGCAATTTTGGAGGAGGCAGTTACTTATGAGCAATTAGGCATAAATACAACCGAGGACAAAGAACTATATAACCTCCTTCATAAAACAATGGGGGCTGCTAGTTCACAGGCTACAAGGCTTAAGGTTTTTCTTCAACAAGAGGGTGTCCCATTGCCACCTACCGCAGAGCCTAAACCTCTGTCTGACCCAAAATCTATTCCATTGGGTGCAAAAATGACAAACTCGGAAATTGCAAATGCCGTTAGTGTCAAATTGGCAGCCAGCATAACAGCGTGCGCAACAGGGGTAGCCCAATCAATAAGAAACGATGTTGGTTTAATGTTTTTTGAATTTCAAACAGAAGTTATGCGCTATGCTGCCATTCTAAAATCAGTGATGAAAAAACGCGGTTGGATAAAAATACCGCCGTATTATCATCCACCTGGCCAACCAAATAAATAAGGAACATGAAAACCGCTCCATGTTCCTTCATATTCCCTACAATTCTAATCCCGGTGTTCCGTTTAAATCGAGCCCCGCTCTTTTCCCTTTTTCAAATTCAATACTGCCAGCCGCTGCAATCATCGCGGCATTATCCGTACATAAGTGTAACGAGGGAATAACGAGATCAATCTCTGTTTCTGTAAATTCTTTTTCAAGGGCAGCTCGCAACCCCTTATTAGCGGCAACACCGCCAGCTAGAAGAACTTGGTTTACCTTATATTGTTCAGCCGCCTGCTTCGTTTTTGTGACGACAACTTCGATAACACTAGCTTGGAAGCTTGCTGCAAGATCCTCTGGTTTTATTTTTTCACCACGTTGATTGGCATTATGAAGCGTATTAATAACCGCCGATTTCAAGCCGCTAAAGCTAAAATCATAGGAGTCCTTTTCTAACCATGCGCGCGGTAGGTCAACCGTCGGATTTCCTTCATGTGCCAAGCGGTCAATATGCGGTCCGCCTGGATATGGAAGGTTCAGCTGTCTCGCTACTTTATCATAAGCCTCTCCTGCTGCATCATCTCTCGTTTCCCCAATTACTTCATAAGAACCATGCTCTTTCATATAAACAAGCTCTGTATGACCGCCGGAAACAACTAAGGCTAATAAAGGAAACGTCATTTCCTTCACAAGCCGATTTGCATAAATATGTCCTGCAATGTGATGAACTGGAACAAGCGGAATATTATGTGCAAATGCCAAAGCTTTTGCCGCATTTACACCTACCAATAACGCACCCACTAATCCTGGTCCTTCGGTAACAGCGATTGCGTCAATGTCGCCAAAAGTAATCGCAGCTTGATTCAATGCTTCTTCAAGCACAATCGTAATTTGTTCCACATGATGCCTTGAAGCAATTTCTGGAACAACACCGCCAAATCGTTTATGGCTTTCTATTTGCGAGGCAACGACATTAGCGAGAATCTCCTTGCCATTTTTGATGATTGCTACCGCTGTCTCATCACAGCTTGTTTCAATTGCTAAAATAATTTGATCCTTTTTTTCATTCATCTATATTCACCCACATTACTAATGCATCCTCATGATTATCAGCATAATAATTTTTGCGAATCCCGCCCGCTTGAAATCCGTATTTCTTATAAAGCTTCTGGGCGACAACATTTGATACCCGTACCTCTAGCGTTATTAGCCTTACGCCTAAAGATTTGCTAAAATCAATGACTTGCTTTAAAAGTACCTCGCCCAATTTCCTGCCGCGATACTCCGGCAAGACAGCAACATTCGTAATATGACACTCATCTAAAATAATCCACATTCCACAATAGCCGATTACAAGATGACTAAGCTCCATCACGATATATTTAGCATATTGATTCATTGTCATTTCATTGAAAAAAGCTTCTTTCGTCCATGGCAATGTAAAAGAGCTTATTTCAATCTCATACACTTGCTCAATATCTTCCTCCGTCATGAAACGGAATTGAACAGTTTCCTCCATTCGTGTTGCTCCTCATATTAATAAATTATTGGGACATGGGGACAGGTTTCTTGTCCCATATTTACTCGCTTGTCGTATTGGGATATGGTACTTGTTCAGGGACAGACTTATTTGTCCACATCATCATGATTTAACCTTAACTACTGGCGCTAGTCCACCCTTGTAGTGACCAGTTTTCTCGCTTTTGCCCGATTTCGGGTACTAGACCGGCTAACTAGTGACCGGGACCATCGTTTTTACTCTATCTCGGGCACTAGAACGACTTCCTAGTGACCGCTTCAAGCGTTTTTACTCTGTCTCGGGTACTAGAACGAATAACTAGTGACCGAGACCATTGTTTTTACTCTATTTCGGGCGCTAGCCCTTCTCTTGTTGCTGCGCCGTAAGCCATTTCGCTTCCGCCTCCGCTAAGCGGATATAATTTGGAACAAAACTATGTACCTCTTGTGGCTCTTTGTTGATGCCAATTATCGCTAATTCCGACGGCCTTGGATTAAATAATGTTGGTGAAGCAATAACCGCCTGCTCTTGCAACACTTCCTTAATGACAGCTTCATGAAGCAGAACATCATTTCCTAAAAATAACACTTTCTCACTTCGCTGTTTAAGCTCCTCTACCCAATCTTTAAGCATAATAATTTGGTCAGCTTTTAACGATTGAAAACTTTCACCTTGAAAGGCATATAATCCAGTATAAACCTGGCCTCTCCGGGCATCGAAAATCGGTGAAACGACTCCATTGAAAAGTTGTCCATTCCTTGCTAGAACTTCTAAGCTTGAAACACCAACAATGGGAATATTTAGTGTCCATGCTAAAGTTTTCGCAATGGTAACGCCAATTCTTACACCCGTGTAAGAGCCCGGCCCATGGGCGACTATAATGCGGTCTAATTGTTTAGGCTCTAAACCTACCTCCTGCATCAAATCATGAATGGCTGGCATAACCCTTATGGAGTGATTTTTATTAAGGTTTGTAATATACTCCCCTATAATGTTGTCCCCATCGCTGACTGCGATTCCCATCACCTGATTAGACGTATCAATTGCTAATGCTTTCATCACGAAATAACTCCTTACATAAATGTAAATACAAATCCCCTTTAGGGGTAAGAACAATTTTTCTTTCCGTCTCATTTACGTAAATTAAATTTATTTGTAAAAGCTCGGCTGGCAGCAGATCCTCAATAAACTGGGCCCACTCAACAACCGTAACACCGTCACCATGAAAATACTCATCAAAACCTAAATCCTCATCACTTTCCTCTAAACGATAAACGTCCATATGATATAGAGGCAAAATACCGTCTGTATATTCTTTAATAATCGTAAACGTTGGACTATTAACCGTTCTTGTAATTCCTAAGCCAAGTGCCAACCCTTTTGTAAAAGTAGTTTTTCCAGCCCCAAGGTCTCCTTCTAATGTTAAAACAGTTCCTCGCTCTAGACTTTTAGCCAGATTCATTGCAAACTCCATTGTCTGTTCAACAGACTGACTACTATAACTAAACTCCTTCAAACAATCACCCTATTTATTTAAAATGATTAAATCCACGTTTTTGTAAAAGAGAGCATTGGCCCTCCTGCTTAATAAACACTTGTGCAGGGCCTTCCTTTACATAGCCTATTTTTGTTATTTTATAATTTTTCATTTTACATTGCTTTTCGATTTCATGCCAACTTCCTTCTGTTACAGTGCCAACCAATTCATAGTCTTCGCCGCCATTTAACATCCAATGAAGCTGTTCAGCTTGACTAAAATTTTGTATATACTCACTTCTTGGTAGCTTATCGGCCTCAACCACAATCGTAACGTTACTAGCAGTAGCAATTTCATTTAACTCACTAGCAATTCCATCGCTTACATCATTTAGTGCAACGCGAGGATAGTTCGCTAAAATTTGCCCTATTTCTATCCTTGGCTCAGGCAACTGATGCTTTTCAATTAAAGCTTGTTCTTCTTTTGTAAAATTGTAATTGACTCCGTATTTTAGCAATAGTTGTAAACCTGCCGCGGAATCACCTAAACATCCAGTTACAAATACTAGATCATTTGCTTTCGCGTTTTTTCGTAAAAGATGCTTACCCCGTGGAACCCGCCCTATTACCGTCACTGTTATGACAAGACTATGCTTTGACGAAACCGTGTCCCCACCGATTAAATCCATTTCGTAACGGTTAGCTAACGTTTTCATACCATTGTATATTTCCAAAAGCTCTGCCGGCGACCAGCTTTCTGGGATTGCAATCGATACTAAATAAAAATTAGGGATACCACCCATCGCCGCAATATCACTAATATTACTTGCTAATACTTTATAGCCAATATGAAATGGCTTCATCGTCTCTCTCGTAAAATGAACCTGTTCTATCATTGTATCCATACAAACAATTTCTTCAACATCACTATTTCCTGAAAAAAGCGCCGCATCATCACCAATACCTGTTATTAAGTGCTCTTGTTTATATTTTTTTGGTGTAATGCTATTTATAAATGAAAACTCGTCTTGAATGAACAAACTGATTCCCTCCACGTGTCCAACTATAAACCTTTAGCGAAGAAAAGGTCAATTTTTTTCCGGTGTTATTGAGGATATTTTAACAGATTTGGGGATACTACACGTAAAGGTTAGTAAATACATCGAAAATTATGGAGGACTACAATGAAAAAGTTACTATCTTCAATTTTTGCTCTAGTGCTTTTATTCACTTTAGCTGCATGTGGTGGAGGAAATAATGGAGGCAATAATACACAAGACGGTGGGAATAACGGAACAGAAGCAAATCTTCCAAGCCAAATAATCATCGCAACAGGTGGAACATCGGGTACATATTATCCACTTGGCGGCGGGATTGCACAAATTATTTCTGACAAAACAGATGTAAAAGCCACAGCACAAACAACTGGTGGTTCCGTTGAAAATATGCGTTTACTTGGATCGCAAGATGTTGATTTCGCCTTTGTACAAAACGATATTGCTGACTATGCGCTTAACGGTACTGTCATGTTTGAAGGTTCAAGGGTTGAAAATCTTCAAGCGCTTGCAGCTCTTTATAATGAAACAATACAAATCGTATTACCAGGGAACAGTAAAATTACGAGTGTTGCCGATTTAAAAGGAAAAAAAGTTTCTGTTGGTGCACCTGGTAGTGGTGTAGAAGCAAATGCCAAACAAATTCTCGAAGTTTATGGGTTAACCTTCGATGATTTAAAAGCACAGCGCTTATCCTTTGGCGACTCTGTCCAAAGTATGCAAGATGGGAACTTGGATGCTGCATTTCTTACTGCTGGCGCACCTACGTCAGCCGTTACAGAGTTATCAGCAACGAATGGTGTTAAATTACTAACTATTGATGCAGATAAGGCTGATGAATTAATTAAGAAATACCCATTCTATGTAAAAGAAACAATCCCAGCTGACACTTATCCAGGGGTACCCGAAACAAACACTGTTGCCGTAAAAGCAATGTTGGCTGTTTCAAAAACTCTCCCTGAAGATTTCGTTTATAACGTAACGAAAGCTCTATTTGAAAATGTTAACAAATTAATTGCAATTAACAAAAAAGCCGAATCCATTAAAGTTGAAGATGCTGTAGAAGGGATAACAATTGATGTACATCCTGGCGCATTAAGATACTTCGAAGAAAATGGCGTGAAGTAATTATCCATTATAGCCCGAGGAATTACCTTCGCCTCGGGCTTTCGCCTGAAGCAATTTACCGTTATTGGGGAGGTAAAATATGGAGGACTTAAATCAAAATAAGGATACCACAATGTCAGATAAAGAACTTCAAGAGATACTGAGCAAGTATGACAAGGAATCAAGTTTCCGAACCTATTCTGGCTTTTTAAAATGGATTGTAACCATTGGGGCTATCTCATTTTCACTTTTCCAACTGTACACTGCAATATTTGGAAATTTGGCGTCACAGCTGCAAAGGTCGGTCCACTTAACGTTTGCATTAGGATTAATCTTTCTTCTTTATCCAATTTCAAAAAAGGCTAAGAAAAATCGTCTTCCTTTTTATGACGCCATTTTAGCTATTGTTAGTATTTATGTTGGGCTTTATTGGACAATTGAATATGAGGATCTTATTAATCGTGCCGGAATGTACATTGGTCGAGACTTTCTAGTTGGTGCTTTAGCAATTTTACTAGTATTAGAAGCTTCACGGCGTGTTGTTGGGCTTCCAATTACAATTATTGCGATTGCATTTCTTCTTTATGCTCTATATGGCAACTACATGCCAGCATTTCTCGAACATCGGGGCGTTAGTATTGAACGGTTAATTAGCCATATGTATTATACACTTGACGGTATCCTAGGTACCCCTCTTTCTGTATCAGCGACATTTATTTTCTTATTTCTGTTATTCGGGGCTTTTCTCGAAAAATCGGGCGTTGGGCAGTATTTTAATGATCTTGCGTTGCTCATTGCTGGTAGAGCTGTAGGGGGGCCTGCTAAAGTAGCTGTTTTCTCAAGTGCCTTACAAGGTACAATTAGTGGAAGCTCTGTGGCAAACGTTGTAACATCTGGATCGTTTACAATTCCAATGATGAAAAAGACAGGCTATCGCAAAGAATTTGCTGGTGCAGTTGAAGCAGCTGCCTCAACCGGTGGACAGCTCATGCCGCCAATTATGGGGGCTGCTGCCTTTTTAATAGCAGAATTTACAGGAATTCCTTATTGGGATATTGCCAAAGCTGCTGCAGTTCCTGCCCTTCTATATTTTGCAGGTATTTGGATCATGGTCCATTTGGAAGCAAAACGAACTGGCCTTAGAGGACTAACAAAAGAGGAATTACCGAATAAAAAAGAAGTCCTTGCAAAGCTTTACTTATTGCTTCCAATCGTTGTGATTATCACCTTAATGTCAACTGGCTTTTCTCCAGTTCGGTCAGCGTTATTAGGAATTGTATCTGTTATTGTAGTTGCTGCATTCCATAAAGATACGAGAATGTCGATAAAGGATATTTTCCATGCATTAGAAAATGGAGCGCGGACAGCCTTAGGTGTAGCTGCTGCAACTGCTGCCGCAGGTATTATTGTAGGTGTTGTTACATTAACAGGTCTTGGCTTAAAATTTGCGAACGGCTTAATTGATTTATCTGGTGGGATCTTAATTCTGACATTAATCTTTACAATGTTAGCTTCGCTCATACTCGGAATGGGCTCGCCTACTACCGCCAACTATATTATTACATCAACAATGGCTGCACCGGCGATTATTTTATTATTATCTGACCCAACTACATCGGAAATCCCAACAACCGTTTTATTATCCGCCCATATGTTTGCCTTCTATTTTGGAATTATCGCAGACATTACTCCGCCTGTTGCGCTGGCTGCCTTTGCCGCTACAGGAATATCGGGTGGAAATCCAATAAGAACTGGTTTTGAAGCATCAAGGCTTGCCATTGCTGCTTTTTTAATCCCATATATATTCGTATTTTCCCCTTCCCTATTCTTGATGGATACAACCTTCATTAATGCAATTACGGTAATTGCTACATCTTTAATTGGTATGACTGGTATGGGCTCCGGGTTTATGGGATACTTAGTAACGAAAATGAACTTCTTGGAAAGAATTTTAGGGATTGTTGGAGGTCTCCTCCTTATATATCCGGGTGGTTTCACAGATTTAATTGGCTTAGGATTACTAGTTGTTTTACTGGCAAGTCAATTATTGAAATCAAAAAAACAACAGCCAACTGTGCAGGACGCTTAATTGTTTAAAAAAGGGCTGGACCATTTTATTATTATGGCCAAGCCTTTTTTTAATTCGCTGAATTCACATGATATTTGTTATGTTTTAAATTTTCCCATAGCAATAGGTTATTGTTATTATATAAGAAAGGGATAGGAAGGAATCGCCAAAAATGAATACAAATAAGTTTTTGAAGATAATAATAATCGTCCTCATTACAGCCTTTTTAGGAGAATTAAAAATTACTCCTTTTAATAGTACATTTCGTTTTGGCTTAGGAAGTGCCGGTTTCTTTTTCTTATTATTATTTTATAAAGATGTACCTTACGTATTGGCAGGTTTTATTACAGGCATTTTCACAACATTATTCCGAACAGTTCTAGATGCATTTCATTTCGAAACCTTTTCTTTTATTGATTCTTTCCTTACACATAGTCCGATTATTGGTTATTACTTTATATTTGCTTTTGTTTTTCAATTTTTTACAAAAAGAAAAAATGCTTCTTTATCACCAATCATGCTAGTGACCATCGGTGCATGCTGTGATGCGGTTGCTAATATCGCCGAGCTGCTCCTCCATCTCACTGTAAATAATACTTCGATAACAGCAGTAAATATTGGCTATATCCTATTAGTTGCCGTTATCCGTAGTTTCTTCGTTGTTGGGCTGTTTAACATGATTGAATCATATAAACTTAAGGCCATTTATGAAGAACAGCAACTAAGATTTGAACAAATAATAACTATTTTATCGGAACTATATATTGAAGGGTTTTATTTAAAAAAGACATTATCAGTGATTGAAAGCACGACAGTGAAGGCTTTTGATTTATACGAAGAACTAAAAATCACCCAAGCCTCCATTGAAACCTCAAGAATAGCTCTCTCAATAGCACAAGAAATTCATGAATTAAAAAAAGATAATCAGAGAATACTTGCCGGGCTTGAGGAAGTTATTCAGCAGGAAAAGATTATTAATCCTTTATCACTTAAAGAGATTATCCATTTAAGTATAAAAGCAAACGAAAAATATATTGAGTTTTTAAAGAAAAATATAAAAATAACAGCAAATATTGAGTATGATTTGAAAACACATCTTCGTTATCCACTACTAGTCATCCTAAATAATCTAGTCGCAAATGCTATTGAGGCTATTGAAATGGAGGGCTTTATTAAAATTAACATTAAAAAAAACCAGTCTGAAATTATCATCGAAATCATAGATAATGGTCCAGGGATTTATCCTAGTGAACATGATGTTATTTTTGAACCTGGGTTTAGCACTAAATTCACTGAATCTGGCAAACTATCAAATGGAATCGGATTATCACATGTAAAATTAATGGTCGAAGAACTGCTAGGCAGCATTTATTTAGATACTACAAAAGAACTTACGATATTTACTGTTACTTTACCTATTAAACTATTAGTCTAAAAGGAGTGAGCCCGATGAATTACTTTATTCTAGACGATGATATTTCTACTAGGAAAATTATGCAAAGGATTATTAGGGACGAGTTATTAGGAGAGGTGATTGGTGAATCCGAAAACCCTATCGAGGCGGAAAATGAAATTCTGCATTTGCAGCCAGATATTGTTTTAATTGATTTACTCATGCCTTTACAAGATGGAATAGAGACGATCCAACATATAAAAGCAAAAAGTTTTTCAGGAAAATTTATTATGATCTCACAAATTGAAAATAAGGAGCTAGTTGCTAAAGCTTATAAAAATGGGATTGAATATTTCATACATAAACCAGTGAACCGTGTGGAAGTTACGTCTGTCATTAATAATGTTTTAGAAAAAATTAAAATGGAGCAATCATTACTAAAAATTAAAGAAAGCCTTAGCCTTCTCCCATTTGCAAATGAACAAAAATTACACCATAAACAAAACCCTACTATAAATATCGAAGGTGTTTTAGCGGATTTAGGGATACTAGGTGAAAATGGGAGCAAGGATATAGAGGAAATTATGAAATACCTGCTATATAACAACGTTGATATCAAAAACATATCATTAAAAGCATTATATAAAGAGGTTCTACAAAACCAGAAACTAAGTATAAACGAAAATGCAGTGAAGGCATTAGAACAACGTTTGCGTCGAGCAATTAATCAAACCCTTTTAAATTTAGCTTCACTAGGCTTAACAGACTATACACACCCGAAATTTGAACATTTCGCCACGAAGTTTTTTGACTTTCATGAAGTCCGGATTAAAATGAATGAAATGGATGAGAAGAAAACACCTAGAAGTTCTAGAGTAAATATTCGAAAATTTTTACATGCCTTATATATAGAATTAAAAGGATAATTTAAAGAATTTGTTTCAATTTATGACTCTTTTTATAATATCCATAATTATCTAAGTTTTTTTCTGTAGTTTTTTGTCACTTTTAGTTACCTTCCTTTTATAATTATGAGAGGATTTTAAAATTTTTTAAAATTCAAAAAAAGACAAAGGGGGATTACGATGAAAAAACTATTTCTATCAATGTTTGCTTTTGTTCTATTATTTGCACTAGCTGCATGTGGCGGGGGAAGTAAACAAAGTAGTACAAACCAAACTAATGGTGAGGCGTCTAATAGTGAGAAATACCTACCTAGCCAATTAATCATTGCAACAGGTGGTACATCTGGCACATATTATCCACTTGGTGGAGGAATTGCTCAAATTATTTCTGACAATACAGATGTAAGCGCTACAGCGCAAACAACTGGTGGCTCCGTAGAAAATATGCGTTTACTTAGCTCACAGGAAGTTGACATAGCATTCGTACAAAATGACATTGCTGACTACGCTATTAACGGAACATTAATGTTCGAAGGTTCAAAAGTTGAAAACCTTCAATCCCTTGCATCTCTTTATAATGAAACAGTTCAAATTGTATTACCTGGAAACAGCAAAATTACTAGCATTGCTGAATTAAAAGGTAAAAAAGTTTCTGTAGGTGCTCCAGGTAGTGGTGTAGAAGCTAATGCACAGCAAATTCTTGAAGTATATGGTTTAACCTTTGATGATTTAAAAGCACAGCGCTTATCATTTGGCGACTCTGTCCAAAGTATGCAAGATGGTAACTTAGATGCTGCATTTGTTACTGCGGGTGCGCCTACATCAGCTGTTACAGAATTATCTGCAACAAATGGTGTGAAATTACTAAATATTGACGCAGATAAAGCTGATGAATTAATTTCGAAGTATCCTTACTACGTTAAAGAAACAATCCCGGCAGAAACATACCCAGGAGTGCCTGAAACAAACACTGTTGCTGTAAAAGCAATGTTAGCGGTATCAAAAAATCTTCCAGAGGATTTTGTTTATAGCGTAACAAAAGCATTATATGAAAATGTTAACAAATTAGTGGCAATTAACAAAAAGGCTGAATCCATTACAGTTGAAAGTGCTGTAGAAGGACTAACAACAGACATACACCCGGGAGCACTTAAATACTTCCAAGAAAACGGGGTACAGTAATAGCCATGTCGATATAATCAACCATCACAATTATTTAAATAATAGTTTTCATGGTTAATAGCCCGAGGAATTGAATTCCCCTCGGGCTTTATTTGAATGATTAATCTACTCTACGGAGGTGGTAAAACATGAAGGAACAGAAGCAAAATGGAACTCCAGCTATGTCTAACGAGGAACTCCAAGAACTGTTAAGCAAATATGACAAAGAGTCAAGTTTCCGGACCTATACAGGCCTTTTAAAGTGGATTGTAACCCTTGGAGCAATCGCATTTTCAGCATTTCAACTATATACTGCAATATTTGGAAATTTGGCCTCTCAACTTCAAAGATCTGTTCACTTAACGTTTGCATTAGGATTGATCTTTCTTCTTTATCCAATTTCAAAAAAAATAAGTAAAAATCGTTTACCTTTTTATGATGCTATTTTAGCAGTTATTAGTATTATCGTAGGATTATATTGGACTTTTGAATATGAAGATCTTGTTAATCGAGCTGGAATGTACACAAACATTGACTTTATTATCGGTGCATTAGCAATTTTACTTGTTTTGGAAGCGGCACGACGTGTTGTTGGTTTACCAATTACTATTATCGCGATTGCTTTTCTCCTTTATGCATTATATGGCAATTATATGCCTGGGTTTCTTGAGCATCGCGGAGTAAGTGTTCAACGTTTAATTAGCCATATGTATTATACGCTTGATGGTATTTTAGGTACACCACTTTCCGTATCAGCTACATTTATTTTCCTATTCCTTTTATTCGGGGCTTTTCTCGAAAAGTCAGGTGTTGGACAGTACTTTAATGACCTTGCCTTGCTTATTGCTGGTCGTTCAGTTGGAGGACCTGCTAAAGTAGCTGTATTCTCAAGTGCTTTACAGGGTACAATTAGCGGAAGCTCAGTGGCAAATGTCGTAACATCAGGTTCATTTACAATTCCGATGATGAAAAGAACAGGCTACCGCCCTGAATTTGCTGGTGCAGTTGAGGCTGCGGCTTCTACTGGTGGCCAGCTTATGCCACCAATTATGGGTGCTGCTGCTTTTTTAATGGCGGAATTTACAGGTATACCTTATTGGGATATCGCAAAAGCTGCTGCTGTTCCCGCCCTTCTTTATTTTGCAGGTATTTGGATTATGGTTCACTTGGAAGCAAAACGAGTTGGCCTTAGAGGGCTTACAAAAGAAGAATTGCCCAACAAGAAGGAGATATTGACAAAGCTATATTTACTGCTTCCAATCTTTATTATTATCGGGTTAATGGCATCAGGTTTCTCACCTGTCCGTTCAGCATTATTAGGAATTTTATCTGTTATAGTAGTGGCAGCATTCCGTAAAGAAACAAGGATGTCGATAAAGGATATTTTTCAGGCATTAGAAAACGGAGCGCGAACAGCCTTAGGTGTTGCGGCAGCAACAGCTGCTGCAGGTATTATAGTTGGTGTTGTGACATTAACAGGTCTTGGTCTAAAATTTGCAAATGGATTAATTGATTTATCTGGTGGAGTTCTAATACTAACATTAATATTCACAATGATAGCATCATTAATACTTGGAATGGGGTCACCTACTACAGCAAACTATATTATTACATCAACAATGGCTGCACCGGCAATTATTTTATTATTATCTGACCCATCAACATCTGCAATTCCTGTAACAGTGTTATTATCAGCCCACATGTTTGCTTTCTATTTCGGGATTATTGCTGATATTACACCACCTGTTGCTTTAGCCGCCTTTGCCGCCACAGGAATATCAGGGGGAAATCCAATACGGACTGGTTTTGAGGCATCAAGGCTCGCAATTGCGGCATTTTTAATTCCGTATATTTTCATATTTTCGCCGTCACTATTTTTGATTGATACAACTTTTGTTCAGGCAGCTTTAGTTATTGCAACATCTTTAATAGGAATGACTGGTGTTGGATCTGGATTTATGGGGTATTTACTAGTAAAAATGAATGTAGTAGAAAGAGTTTTTGGAATAGCTGGAGGCCTTTTACTTATTCATCCAGGAGGTTTCACAGATTTAATTGGCTTAGGGTTACTAGTTGTTTTATTAGCAAGTCAATTATTGAAGTCAAAGAAACAGCAGCAAACAATGCTAAATGCTTAATTATAATAATGAGCGAGCCCTACAAAATATAGATATTGTTTTGTGGGGCTATCTTTTTTTCAAAATTTGCTCTAGTTTTTTAAAATTTCGGGTTGTTGGGCAAATTAACAATAGACTTCTTCCTTGTAGAAGGTCAATTTGACTATTTTATAGGAGTTTATACATGATACAGGCTATTGCTATTACACAAGACAATAAAAAGGATGTTTATATTAATCTGAGCGAATTAGATCTAACACAATACAAGTGGTGCTGGATTGATTTCAATATGCCAACAGATCAAGAGATTGTAGAACTTAATCGCTACTTCCATTTCCATCCTCTAGCTGTTGAGGATTGTGTACATAGACTACAAAGGCCAAAATTAGATTATTATGATGATTTCACCTTTTTTGTAACTCATGTTATTAATGCCGAAGACTATTCGAAAGAAGAAATTGACTTTTTTGTCGGTTGCAACTATGTTGTCTCTTTCCATTACCAAAACTTCGATCAGATAAACCAAGTTTGGAATAAGCTTATTTCAAGCGAAAATGTTAAAGACTGGGATCAATATCATTGTTTTTATGAAGTATTAGATAAAATTGTTGACCAATACTTCCCCATTATATACAAAATCGAAGATGAGCTAAACGAAATTGAAAATAACACCGGAGCAAAATCAATGGAATTCTTGTTAGAAGAGCTATTTGAGCTTCGTCATCAACTTTTAACTTTAAGACATACTGTTAATCCAATGCGGGATCTTTTATATCGAATGTTAAACTCACAACATTTAGAAGGGATTAAGAAAAAGGTCCCCTACTTTTCGGATATATATGATCATCTATTAAAATTATCTGAAATGGTTGAGTCTAATCGTGAAATTACTAATGATATCCGTGACAGCTATATTTCAGTTAATTCTCATCAAGCCAATCAGGTGATGAAAATCCTCACTATTATAACTTCTGTATTTGCACCATTAACATTTATTGCAGGTATTTATGGAATGAATTTTGCTAATATGCCTGAACTTGGATGGAAGTATGGGTATCTCGTTTCTTTGGTCATAATGGGAATTATTGCTTTGCTTATGTTTATTTGGTTTAAAAGAAAAGAGTGGTTTTGAAAACGAAGTTTTGATGTCTGCAATTTCGAGTTATTTTCCAAAATTTATGTATTTATTGTCCTAGTCTAGATTTTATTGTCCGGAAAGAAAATATATTGTCCACTTTCTAATAGTTATTGTCCACATACTGCAATTTATCGTCCGATTGCCAATAACCCCCTAATTGACATGATAAAATACTGATAAAATGCAAAAGGAGTAGCATCTCTGCTACTCCTTTTTATTTGCTTGGCAACGTCCTACTCTCACAGGGGGACAGCCCCCAACTACCATCGGCGCTGAAGAGCTTAACTTCCGTGTTCGGCATGGGAACGGGTGTGACCTCTTCGCTGTCGTCACCAAACATTAT
>DUSF01000007.1 GCA_012842745.1 Bacillus sp. (in: firmicutes)
CTGTTTTTCCGTAATGTTTTAATTGTTTGATTACGATTTCTGAATTCAAAAAACATATGGATCGCACCTATTTTTATGATTTTCAACCTTTATAATTCTCCTCAAACCGCCAAGCATCCCGACACATGGCAATAATATCCCGCTTCGCTGTCCACCCTAATTCCCGCTTTGCTTTAGACGCATCAGCGTAACACTCAGCAATATCACCTGGTCTCCGATCAACAATTTCATAAGAGATTTCAACACCATTCGCTTCTTCAAATGCCTTTACTAATTCTAGTACGCTTGTACCTCGGCCAGTACCTAAGTTATAAATATGAACACCTTCAGTAAGATGACTAAGTGCCCTGCCTCTAATAGAGCTACACATGTATGGGAGCCAATATAGCCCGCACCACCGGTTACTAAAATATTCACTAAAATAACTCGCTCCCTTCCATAATAGGTAATAAAAAACTCCACAAGGGGGACACCAAACATGTCCAATATTACTGAAAAAGTAGCTTTCATAATGCATATATATTTCAAATATATGGCAATCGGACAATAAATGGCCTTGGGCGGACAATAAGTTGCCTAATCTCGACAATAAATGGCTCTTATTGGACAATAAAAGTCATTCTAGGACAATAAGTTTGAAATGGCTCGGTTTTTTCAGTGGTCTTGAACCGTCTCCATTCTTCTAATGAGCTACCTGAAAATTTATATTATTCGCTTCAAAAGAGTCTATTCTTATTATGTATATAAAAGTCTATCAATCATTCATCAGTTAGATTCCTGACTTTGAATGACTTCTCCTTCTTGCATCGGACAAGGGGACAGGTTTGGTGTCCCATCATTATACTATTTGCGCTCAGGCACTAAATCTTTCATTTTATTCTCATCTATCGCCAAGCAGCATTTCTTATACTTTTTGCCGCTTCCACAGGGGCATGGATCGTTCCTTCCAATTTTCTCCCCCGTCCTTATGTCAAATACATTAGTAGTATCAAAATCAAACGGCTTATCCGGCAGTGGTCTGAGATTTGGCTTCTCGAACTTTCCGAAAATTTCCTGAGGTGTATGACCGTTATTTTCCCATATTCTAATATTATTCGAAAGTTCCATTACAAGCTGTATCACTTCATTCGTCTGATTCATATCTTCGAAGGTAATACCTTTATCATGGAAGATATTAAAAATGGTCTGAATATCTGCTCCAAATTGACATATTCCATGAATATCCTCGCAGAGCCACTCTGCTTTCTCATTATCGCCCTTAAAGAAATTCTTCTTCACATATTTTAGTAGTGCATTATACTGTTTTGTTTTCTCAAAATATCCATCATCAACGTATTTGAGCAGCTCATTTTTCTTCGGAACGTAGTGAGGCTTGTCCGCCTTTTTTCTTAACATTAAGTCAAATTCATTATATACATGAATCGTCTCATGAACAAAGTAATCCTTTTGGGTGTGGACAAAAGCATCCTCTAACTCCTTCGGCGTGTCAGCTAAAAGACTTTCCACTTCACTAACACTAATTTGCTCTTCATTCTGTTTATTATAGATTTCTACAACTGTATCTTTATGGACCATGCCATAGAGATTAACTAAAGCGATTATATATTCTTTTAACTGGTTCATTGCGTCACTCCGTTCAATTTTATACTACTTTTTGAGATTTCGTATGGGAAAGTAGATATTAATTCAGTTTAATAATATGAAGATACACTTTTCCACTAGGTAGTTTATTCCTCTGCATCATGATTGCGGATGTACCCTGTTTTGCGCCAAGCTCCAACTTTGATAATAAAACCATCCTTCAACAAATCAGAAAGTGCTTTTTCAATTGTTGTGACGCTACATGGCCATCCTATTGAACTTTCCTCCAGAACTTCATAGTAGCTTTCCTTTGTTTTCTCTGGGACAGGGGGGTTATCATTTATGTGCGTTGTTTGAATGGGGGCTTACAAAGAACCTATTTTACGCTTACGTTGATGTTTTTTATCTCCCACCATGTTTACCTTTTTCTTGTTCAAGCTGCTTCTGTGCAGTCTTCACATGTTCAATAAAATCCCTCTCAACTTGAGTTAATTGATCTTTGCTTCGTTCTTTATATTTCTGATACTCCGATTCTGCTTTGATTTTTGCCTTTTCATGGCTAATTTTCCCTGCGTGATTTAGTAACTCACTACCACTCATTTTTATAAAGTCATCTAATTTCTCTATCCAATCCTTCATGTACATAGGTCTTTGTCTAATTGCCTGTAGCTCAGCAAATTCTAAATAAGCAGTTACTAATCTATTTAAAATCTTCATCTCATCTTCTCTTAAATAATTCTTGGCAATTGAGGCGTCTGCTTTTCTTAAACTCTTACCATCAAAAGCTGTCATTCCCATGAGGTCCTTGTCTGCATCAGCACGCAAATAAACAATTTCTCCAGCTGTATGACCATGAGCTGCATAGTGCATTTTATTCTGTACTATTTGGAAAAACTCGGTTGATTCTGATGCTCTTGGATCATAATCAATACTTGTTGCATAAATATCAAGTATTTGTCGATAAAAGACTTTCTCACTTGAACGAATATCTCTAATGCGCTCAAGAAGTTCCTAAAATAACCCCCCCTCCCGCATTCTTAAGGAGGTCATCATTCATAGCAAAACCATTTTTCAGATACTCCTTTAAGATACTGTTTGCCCAGATACGAAATTGTGTACCACGAAGCGACTTTACTCGGTAACCGACTGAGATTATAACATCGAGGTTATAATAGTCAACTTGATAGGTTTTACCATCAGCTGCAGTGTAGGCAAATTTTGCCCATACTGAATCCTTCTCAAGCTCACCTTCATTAAAAACATTTCTTATATGCTTACCAATTACACTTCTATCTCGTTGAAACAGCACTGCCATTTGATCTATTGAAAGCCATACAGTATCACCATCAAAATTTGTTTCTATATTTAGTTAAACCATCATCAGTCTGATACATGATTATTCTTGAATTCATCAGATCACCTCGTTTATATAGATTGGTTACTCCCCCTTGAAATACGGAGGATTCTGACCGCTTTATCCTAAAATCCCGACCATTAATTAGTTTCAGTATGTGATTATCAGGATTTCTGTTATGTAAAAATAGAATGTATGCTCAATTACTTTTCAGTATTAAGCATAGAAAATAACCCCTTATTCGGTGATAGTTTTTCGTTAATTTTATTATACCAAATTCGGGGGGTCCGTTATTAGATAAATATCTGTGTTACTGAATTTTCAAATATCGGTGGGGATTTTTCAGTGTTCTCGAACCGTCCCCATGTTTTTTAGAGATAACGCAATATTCTGACAATTATTCCAACAAAACCTACCTGAAACCTCCACTCGGCATCACTAACAATTATAACTCAAAATCCTTATTCCACATGAAATCTATCAAGAACTTTTCTTACCTGCTCATTAAGCGATTCCTTATCGTATTCAATTTTGTATATTAGGTATTCTATCATTTCCCTTAGCTTTAGCAGACCGTATCTCAGCATATTCAGCAGACTTTTCTGGAGATACATTTGCTAACCTTTTTGATGTTTCTTTCCAGTGTTAGTTGAATTGTAATATCTGTACAAATCAAATTTTCATCAAGTAGTTTTATTAATTCATTCATAGCTCGACCTCTCAATAATCCTTTGCTAGCTAGAGTATAACAGTAAAGCCCTAATTCAACCAACGTTGGAAAGAAGCAAATACGAGCTTACGCGTATTATATATTTTTCCATTAACCCACCTAAGTTTAATGTCCCTTTAATATTATTATGGTAGTAATGAAGCGGTACTTGCATAGATTCACCGGAAGCGTCAAACCGTAAAATAGTCCACACCTATTCAATTTGGTGTGGACTTACTTTACGCTTATATTGAAAAGGCTAGAAAAAACGTTCTTTCTTCAGTCTTTATAATTCTCCTCAAACCGCCAAGCATCCCGACACATGGCAATAATATCTCGCTTCGCTGTCCAGCCTAATTCCCTCTTTGCTTTTGTTGCATCAGCGTAGCACTCAGCAATATCCCCAGGTCTACGGTCAACAATTTCATATGGTACTTCAATACCGTTAGCTTTTTCAAATGCCTTCACTAACTCTAGCACACTAGTTCCCTTCCCAGTTCCCAAGTTATAAATATGGACACCTTCAGTAAGTTGGTCTAATGCAGCAACATGCCCTTCTGCTAAATCCATCACATGAATATAATCCCTCACACCAGTTCCATCCACCGTAGGATAGTCATTTCCGAAGATGCTTAATTTCTCTAGCTTCCCTCTTGCCACTTGGGTTACATATGGCATAAGATTATTTGGGATTCCATTAGGAGCCTCACCAATTAATCCACTTTCATGGGCTCCCACTGGGTTAAAATATCGAAGAAGCGCTACTGAAAATGTAGGATTCGCCTTAGCTATATCAGCTAAAATACGCTCACACATCGCTTTAGATTCACCATAAGGATTTGTTGTTGGTAAAAGATTCAGCGTTTCTACAAAAGGCACCTTATTATCTCCGTACACAGTTGCAGATGAACTAAAAACAAACCGATTTACACCGTATTTCAAACAAGCCTTAGTAAGAACCATGGTGCTACCAATATTGTTATAATAGTAATCCTGCGGCTTCTCTACTGACTCACCAACTGCCTTAAGACCAGCAAAATGAATCACACCGTCAATCTTATAATTTCTAAAAATAATATCAACAGCTTCCGCATCCGTTACGTCAATTTCAAAAAAATTAACTTCCTTATCTGCGATGTCCATAATCTTTACAACAGTTTCACGGTTACTGTTGCAAAGATTATCTACAATAATGACGGAATGCCCTGCCTCTAGCAAAACAACACATGTATGGGAGCCTATGAAACCAGCACCACCAGTAACTAGTATGTTCATTAGAATGATTACTCCTTTATCCTACAAACCCTCTAACCACTTCACAAACCTTCTCAATATCCTCTTCCTTCAAATACGGATGCATCGGTAGCGAAAGCACTATATCACTAAGCTCATTCGTCACTTCAAAATCCTTGTCATCATATTCTAAATATGAGAACGCCCCTTGTTTATGCATTGGTTTTATATAATAAATCATACTAGGAATTCCCTGCTCTTTCAGTTTTGCTTGCAAACTATCTCTTTGCTCTTTATTCTTCAACTTTATAGTGTATTGGGCGAAGCTTGAATAATAACCCTCTGGTATAACGGGTGTTTCAACAATACCCTGTAATTTTTCAGTGTATAATTGATACGCACGATTCACATCTTCTAATTCATGTTCGATAAAAGCTTTTAGCTTCACTTTTAATATCGCTGCTTGGATTGTATCAAGCCTTGAGTTAACACCAATCCTTACGTTATCGTATTTATCTTCACCTTTTCCATGAATCTTTAATGATTTCAACAATTTCGCTAAGTCGTCATCGTTCGTGAAAATCGCTCCGCCATCACCATAACATCCTAGTGGCTTAGCTGGAAAAAAAGATGTTGTTGCGGCATCTCCGAAACTGCAAGCTCTTTTTCCATTAATATTGCCACCAAACCCTTGAGCACCATCTTCTAAAATTAATAAATTATATTTCTTCGCTATTTTCTCTATCTCATAGTAATCCGCAGGAAGGCCAAATAAATCAACAGGAATAATCACCTTTGGAGTTAATTTACCTTCTTCGATTGTTTTTATAATAGCTTGCTCTAATTTAACTGTATCAATATTAAACGTGTCTCTATCAACATCTACAAATACAGGAGTTGCTCCTCTAAACGAAACAATTTCTCCTGTTGAAAAGAAGGTGAAGTCAGGGACAAAAACGGCATCGCCTTCTTTAATATCCCATGCCATCATAACTAGAGTCATCGCTTCAGTACCATTGGCGCAGGAAATACAGTGCTTTACACCAACGTACTCTGCCAATTGTTCCTCCAACTCTGTTACTTCCTTGCCACCAATATAATTCGCATTGGTAATAACTTCATTTATAGCGGAATCAATTTCCTCTTTATATTTTTGGTATTGAGCTTTTAAATCTCTGAATTCCATCATCCATCAATCTCCATCAAAATATAATTTGACCTACTCTCGCTTCTCTTTAAGTTCGCCATCGCCGCTAAGTGCATAGTCTCTGCCACATTCATGACACTTTAATTCGTTTTTTAGCACCATACCGCATTCACATACCCACCCTATTTGTTTAGCAGGTACACCCGCCATTAAAGCGTGGTCAGGAACATCCTTTGTTACGACTGCACCTGAAGCAATCATGGCCCATCGTCCAATTGTATTGCCGCATACAATCGTTGCATTTGCCCCAATAGATGCACCGTATTTAACTAGCGTCTGCTTATATCCTTCAGTACCTTTTGGATATTTACTTCTTGGTGTTAAATCATTAGTAAAAACCATCGAAGGACCACAAAAAACATAATCCTCTAATTCAACACCCTCATAAACCGATACATTGTTTTGGATTTTTACCCCATTGCCAATTTTAACGTTATTACCTATATTTACATTTTGGCCTAAGGAGCATTTCTCCCCAATTTGAGCCCCATTGTGAACATGGCAAAAATGCCATACTTTCGTACCGTCACCAATTGTTACATTTTCATCAATATAGCTGCTTTCATGGACAAAATAGCTCATCGGTCAAACCTGCCTTTAAAATCCAATGTACTGCATTCTTCCAATGGGAGCTTTACACTTTTGCCTTCTGCTGCTGATTTATAGATAGCTAGCACAAGCTCCAAAGCCCTTCTTCCATCTTCTGCTGTAACATAAGGTTCTCTATCATTTTGAATGGCATCAATGACATCAGCATAAAGAGGATTATGCCCAAAACCATAGACAGTTGGTGGATTTTCATGATATTTTTCTTTTACTTCATCTGGATCATCTAACTTATCAGCAAACTGCCATTCCTCAATGATATTGACAGATTTACCACCAGCCTTAACTGTGCCTTTCTCGCCAAATATATACAATGTTTCTTCAAGATTTGTTGGAAAAATATTTGTAGTCCCCTCTACAATTCCATAACTTCCATTGGCAAACTTAATAAGTGCCATCCCTAAGTCTTCAGCTTCAATGAAGTTATGTTTCAAATTATCAGTCATACCGACGACTTCAATTATCTCGTCGCCCATCATCCAACGCAAAAGATCAATATTATGTATGCACTGGTTCATCAGTGCTCCCCCATCTTGTTCCCAAGTACCACGCCAAGGAGCTTGTTTATAATAATCTTCTCCCCTATTCCAACGGATATGGGCAGTACCATGGAGCAACCTTCCGAAGCGTTCTTGTTCTACTGCTTCTCTGATTTTTTGAATGGATTTATTAAAACGGTTTTGGTGGCATGCGCTCACCTTTACATTTTTTTCTTTCGCTTTTTTAATGATTTCATCAGCTTCTTCGAGTGATAATGCGATAGGTTTTTCAATAATTAGATTAGCTCCCGCTTCTATACAATCTAAAGCAATTTGGCCGTGTTTGCCACTCTCCGTACAAATAGCGACTAACTCTGGTTTTTCCTTTTCTAACAACTCTTTGTAGTCGGTATATTGTCGAGTCGATTTTGGTAGGTTAAATCTTGAAATCTTTTCTTCCATACTCTCAGGTACAATATCACATAAAGCTACGATTTCAAGCTCATTTTCAATAGCAGCGGCTATATGGTTTAGCGAAATTCTGCCGCAGCCTATTAATGCATATCTTAAACTCATGATGCTCCCCCTTTTTATTAACTAAAGTCACGGTTGTTCTTTCTGGGCTAACTCATAAAAGTAACTAGTTGTATTCACTTACTATAGCTTTACAAATATATTCTGCTGCACGACCATCGCCAAACACGAGTGGTTGTGGATGCTGCAAACAGTCTAATTCTCTATTTACTGTTTTTAAAATTGTCGTAACATCAATTGGACTTAACATATTCCATCCATTTTCCAAAGTTTCTACCCATTCCGTTTGATCTCTTAGTGTTGTGCAAGGTGTTTTCAGAAAATACGCTTCCTTTTGCAGACCGCCTGAATCGGTAACAACCATATAGGCACTTGCTGTTAAGTAAAGCATCAACAGGTAACCTACAGGCTTGATAATTATTACATTATTTAATGTCATATCCAACTCTTCAATCAACTTCCGAGTTCTTGGATGGAGCGGTAGTAAAACTGGCTTGTCCATTTTTTCAAATGATGAAAAAATTCCACGTAATTTAGTAGGATTATCCGTATTTTCTGCACGGTGAATGGTAGCCAAATAAAATTCTTTTTCTTTAAGATTAGGTATATCCCCATTCTCATTTCTTAATTCTTCCAACCAAGCGCCATTCGAATAACGGCTTTTAGAGATTTCTATATTCCGAATGACCACATCATACATAATGTCTCCTGTATTAATTACACCAGCTGTAATTCCTTCCTTTTTCAAATTTTCAACAGCTGTTTCTGTTGGACAAAGCAGTAATTTAGAAATATGATCTGTTAATATTCTATTTTGTTCTTCAGGCATCCGTTTATTATAACTGCGTAGTCCTGCTTCCACATGAAATACTGGGATATGTAACTTACTGGCGGCTAATGCTCCCGCTAACGTGGAATTTGTGTCACCATAGACGAGCATGCCATCTGGCTTCTCTTTCAATATAATCTCTTCAATTTTCTCAAGCATACGTCCTGTTTGTAAACCGTGCCCACCAGAGCCGACGCCTAAATTATAATCTGGTTTCGGTATGCCTAGTTCTTCAAAAAAGACATCTGACATATTTGCATCGTAATGCTGACCTGTATGTACTAAGATTTCTTCATTTTCTTTCCTAAATACTTCAGAAAAGGGCGCCGCCTTAATAAATTGAGGGCGGGCACCGATGATTGTTAGTAATTTCATTTCCTACATTACCCTCTCATTGAAAAATTTTAAAAATTCATTGGAACATCCTTTTTGTTCTTTTTAGTTTGTTGAATATCTTTCTTTCCTTCTGCATTTGTTTTGTCTAAAAGAACTATAATTGTTCTTAATTGAATAATGATATCTAACCAGAAAGAATAGTTACGTATATAGTATAAGTCAAATCTTAGTTTATCCTCGACATCAGTCGTGTATTTACCCATGATTTGTGCATAACCTGTAATTCCTGGCTTTACAGTTGTGCGATACCCATAATAATGATGATCCTGCATATATTGATTTATGAAATATTCTCGTTCAGGTCTAGGGCCGACTACTGACATATCACCTTTTAAGACATTCCAAAATTGGGGAAGCTCATCAATTCTCGTTTTTCTAATGAATTTACCGATTTTTGTGATTCTAGGGTCGTTTTCTGTCGCTAAAGTTGGGCCTGTTAACTTCTCTGCCCCATTCACCATTGAGCGGAATTTATAAATAGTAAACTCATTATTCGCTCTTCCCAATCTCTTTTGTTTATACAAAACTGGAGATTTAGGATCTTCTAATTTTATTAGTAAACTTATAAAGAGAAAAAGTGGGGATAGCAACACTAAAATGAATAGTGAAAATATTATATCATATATCCTTTTCGATAATAGTTGATCCCATAATAATCCAAATGGTTTTACCGCCATTACCATTGTATCACCAACCGATGTAATCGATGATTTTGATAACATTAAATCGTAAAGGTCTGGTATGACAAATACTATTTTTCCATTTTTAATGGAATGGTATATATAGTCAGAACGAATCGTTCCAGACACACTGGCACCAACAAAAACATAATCGACACTTTCTATCAAACTATTAATACGATTAGATGAATTATGCACCCCAATTTCGATTATTTTGACCGCTCGGCCTAGCGTACTTTTTATTTGTTCAATTACCTTTTCTTTCTCATACAAGTCATCACTAATAAGGAGGACACTGCCTTCAAACTTTTGTTCAGTAACTTTTTTGAATAACATCTTCCATGTAACTAATAAGATGGTTTCAATCAAAAAGGCTATTATTATAACTGTCCTTGGCAAGGCAAACTCTCTAAATAAAAACGAGACCGACATCGTAAGAAACATCATAAATGTTGATGCTACGATTACATTGCGAATAATATCCCACTTGCCTTTTCTATTTAAATTGTATAAATCATATATGGCTAAAAAGAACAAAGTGATTAGAAGAATCCATGGAATTAACGATATAAACGACTCCCAGTTCCTTTCTGGTATGTTATCATATCGAATAATAAACGCTATAATATAGGCGAAAAATACTAAAAATAAATCAACCGCTAGTATGATTACTTTTCGCCGTCTTTCGACAATATGCATAAAAAAACCCCTAGCTTTGCTATTTTAATAATTTAAGTTTAGCATAACTAGGAGAATTTAAGTATGTTATTTTGTAGGGGTTTTTCCAAAGTGATTACTTTGCCATAATCGTTTTTAACCTTTTGGCAAGCTGGTCCGCTTGTTTTTCCCTATTAAAATGTTCTTGGATAATATGTTTCCCTTGACTTGGTTTGCAGTTACTATTATTGTTTGCGACATATTTCATAACATTTACTAGATTATTTTTTCCTTCCTCAGTTAAAGAACCATACATTCCGATTTTATAGGTTGTTAATACTTGCTCTATTTCTCCACTAACAGTTGATATAATCGGCTTATCGTGAAGAATATAATCAAATAATTTATTCGGTAATGCATCTTTAAAAAGCGGGATATTCTTCAAACAGATAATAAATGCATCTGCGATTGTTAAATAATCGTTTATTTTCTCCTTTGGAACTGACGGCAGGAGTGTCACTTTATCCGACAACTTTCTTTCGTCGACGGCAGTTAATAATTTTTCCCTTTCTGGTCCAGAGCCTATCAACAAAAATTTAATATTATTTTCACCTTTTAATTGTTCAGCTGCATCGATAATCTGATATAAGTCATTAGCAGGACCGTGTGAACCAGCATAAACAAACACAAAATCATCTGCTTTATATTGTAACTGCCCCCTTAACAGATCCCGCTGAGCATTACGAGTATCAATATTTATAATAATAGTTTCCATGTCAATGCCATTTGGCAAAAAATAAACTTTATTTTTTGAAACGCCCTTCTCTATTAGTCTAGAATGAATTCCATTTGTTAGGGCAATTATACAATCCGCATGATGATAAAGAGTCTGCTCCATCCAGCGCATAATTTTGACGATTCTTTTGCTTTCTGGAACCCCATTTATTTGCACTAAGGAATCTGGCCATAAATCACGGACTTCTAAAACAAAACTAGTTCTTCTAAGCTTTGCTATTAATAAAGATGAAAAGGCTGTAAATAAAGGTGGTGAAGAGCCAATAATGACATCAGGCTTATCTCTTTTACACAAACCAATAATCAATAGCAAGAAAGAAAATAATAACATATTTAAACTTCGAAGTTTTCCATTTCCTTTATATGAATTGGCACCGACCCATTGAAAGATAAAACCTTCCATTTTTTCTTCCTTACTAATTGTATAAGAGTGAAATCGGTACTTTTTATTATGATGGATAAAATTGCAGCCGAATAATCTTACCCGAAAGTCCTTCGCTAAATATTTAGCCAATTCATAATGCCTTGTACTGGCTGGATACTCAGGAGTAATGCTATATTGATTGATGATCCAAATGGTTTTTTTCATGATTTACACCTAGCAATCGATTATATAGGTCATCTAATTTTTTGCTCTCCGCTTCCCAATTACCTTCTGTTAAACTCCACTTTAGGGCATTTTCTCTACACTTTTGAAGCTTCATCTTATCTGCAGCAAGTTCATTAATTGCTTTTGCAATACTCTCTGGATTAAAGGGATCAAATAACTTTCCAAAATGTACTTGCTGATTTAATCGCGAAATCTCTGGAATTTCACTAGCACATACTGCTAATCCAGCCATCAAATACTCTGAAAGCTTATTAGGAAAGCTATAAAGATTATTTAAGCACGTTGGTTTATAAGGGATTACACCGATATCAGCGTTTTGAGCTTCTTTCACAAGTTCTGTCATCGATACAGGTGGACAAAAGACTACTTTCCCTTCTTTAATTAAATTCTGGGCTATGTCACGAAGTTCAGCTTCAATTGGACCAAACCCTCTGAGATGCAGAACTACATTTGCTGAAACGTACTCAAATGACTTTATTAACTCCTCTAAGCCGCGGTCCTTCATATAACCGCCGTGATAAAGAACGATGATTGGGTCTGACGTTTCTTTTGCAGGTATCTTGGTTGTGATAGCTTGCTTCATCGTGAAATTATGGAGGATAATTGGTTTCTTTTTGAGTTGATAACGACTTTTCAACTCATTGGCAATCGACTCATTTACCGTAATAATTTCATCTGTTCTTTTAACTAGCCATCCTTCAACTAACATTACCACTTTTTTGAATAATGGCGGAAAGTCTGGACGTTGTTCAATCCATAGCTCATGAGAATCATAAA
This sequence comes from Bacillus sp. (in: firmicutes), assembly GCA_012842745.1. Classification (NCBI taxonomy): domain Bacteria; kingdom Bacillati; phylum Bacillota; class Bacilli; order Caryophanales; family Bacillaceae; genus Bacillus; species Bacillus sp. (in: firmicutes). Next base: position 12,448 of record DUSF01000007.1, read on the forward strand.
CTAGTTTAGCCTTTCTTAATTTAGCAGCTACAAAAGCAACTGGAAGCATTTCAAAATCATGGGCATGATAAATATCTGCATTTTGTTTAAAAGCTGCTTGCCCGATTTTGACAGCAGCTACTAATTTTCTAATGACTTTTTTAAAAACTGATGCTTTGCCACCTTTATCATTCTTTATGCTATTTATCCGACAAATTTGATAACAGCCAGTCTTTTCATGTGCTGCTTTTTCAAGTGAGTATCTTTCTCCAACTACTGTTAATTGACACTTTTGACCGACTATACTTGCTTCTTTCGTTACACGAGGGTCGGAGCTTACTTCATTCATCACAAGCATACAAACTTTTTTATTCATGATTTACTTCTCAACCTTTTCGTTTATATAACCATCGGCATTTACATATTTAGGGTCTTTATCAATAAATATTTTAAACCATAACTCAATATTCATTAATGTCCATAACTGCCAGCTAAAATCTTCGGTAGAATTAATCATTTTTTCGACAGTTGTGGTATTAAATAAATTTCGCTCTTGGGCAGACTTATCTAGCAAAATATCTTTAACAAATTTCGGATTGTTCTTAAACCAAATGTTAATCGGCGTAGGAAAACCCTTTTTATCTTTTCTATTCAAAACTTCATCAGGAATAATCCCTTGAATTGCCTTTTTAAAGATATACTTAGGCTCTAAACCTTTTACCTTTATTTCACTAGGAATTGATGCAGCATATTCGACAATGCGATAATCTAATAAAGGTACTCGTGATTCAAGTGATACAGCCATGCTCATTCGATCCTCTACTTGTAATAAGCCAGGTAAATACGCCTTCATATCATGGTAGAGCATTTTATTAAAAATATCAGTGGATGGACAATGGTCAATATACTGAGTGAATACCTTGTCTGAATCATACTCTTTCACTAATTCTTTAAAGTGCTCTGTTAGTAATGAGAGCTCTTCAAATTTAAATGATGTACTATAATTTTTCCAAATCGCATGAAATGAATTGGATTGGAGCTCATTATCCCTTTGTATAGTACGAAGGACTTTTTTTACCGTTGTTTTTATCCCATGCTGCTTACTATATCCTTTTAAAAACACTAGTTTGTTGATTAGTCGTGATAGTCTAGTTTTTTGAGTATGTTGAATCGTATTGTCAACTTTGTTATTTTTCATATAGGCTTCATACGTCAAAAAATAACGTGGGTAGCCACCAAATATCTCATCCCCACCTTGACCGCCCAATGCTACCTTTACATTCTCAGCAGCTAATTGGCAAACAGCATACTGTGGAACTATCCCTGGCCCCACGCAAGGCTCATCCATATGCCAAATAATTTTCGGAAGCACATTCTCAAACCAATCTTGATTCGGCACTATCTCTAAGTATTCTGTATTAGCTTGTTTAGCAACTAACTTTGCATATTTCGTTTCATCATAAAATTCGTTTTCAGCAAATTTTCCTGAAAAGGTTTTAATTTTTTGCTCCAAATTTCTTGACGACAAAACAGTAACAGTACTGGAATCTAACCCGCCACTAAGATGGCACCCCACTGGTACATCACTGCGCAAATGAATCTTAACCGCATCTTCAATTAATTCACATAACCCGCTGATATACTCATCTTCGGATTTGTTCGTTTCTTTAAATTCAACATCCCAGTATTGCTCAATTTGCAACCCAGCTGTTTCAGAAATTGTGCCATAATATCCTGGTAAGAGCTTATAAATACCTTTGAAAAAAGTCTTATTATCTGGGATATACATAAAAGAAAGATAATCATAAATTGCTTCAAAATTTGCTTCCCGTTTAATAGATGAATCAGCAATAATCGCCTTGATTTCAGACCCAAAAACAAACCGTTCCTTATCATGATAATAATAAAACGGTTTAATTCCTAAGCGGTCTCTAGCAAAAAACAGCTCTCTTTTATGTTTATCCCAAATGGCAAAAGCGAACATGCCATTTAATAGTTGTAGACACTCAGACCCTTTTTCCGCATATAGATGAAGAATTACCTCAGTATCGGAATTAGTCTGAAAGGCAACACCATTTTTTACTAAGTCATCCCGTAACTCGACGTAATTATATATTTCACCATTAAAGACAATCGTATAACGGTCATCAACCGTTGACATTGGTTGATGACCGGATTGAAGGTCGATAATACTAAGGCGGCGGAAGGCTAGGCCGAGATTGTTATCAATAAATAAACCTTCATCGTCTGGACCGCGATGGATGATACTGTCTCTCATTTGGATTAATTTATTTGAATCAATTTTTAATTGATTTATATTAAAAACACCAACAAATCCGCACATATAGGTATTGCCCCTTTAGATTATTGATCAATATGTGTCTTAAACCACAATTCTAATGATAGAGCGCCCCAGATTGCTCTTCCAAAATCATTTTCATTATTTATTTTAGCTTCTAATTCTTTCATATTAAATATTCCACGTTCTTGAGCTCTTTTATCTAATAAGATTTCCTTAACATATTCACCAACTTTGTTCTTATACCATTTTTGTAATGGTACAGGAAATCCCATTTTATCTTTTCGATTTAAAACTTCATCTGGGATTATATTTTTAATTACTTGTTTAAATAGATATTTTGGTTCGCCGTTCTTGAATTTAATTGAAGGTGGAATTGTTGCAAATAATTCAACAATCCGATGATCTAATAAAGGAACACGAGATTCTAAACCGTGTGCCATACTTGTCCTATCCTCTACCTGTAGTAAAGATGGCAAGTGAACCTTTAAATCAAAATAAAGCATTTTATTTAAGAAGGATTCAGCATTTGAACCTGAAAATACTTTATTAAATTCATAAAAAACATTATCATTATCAAACAATTGCGGACTAAATATTTCTTTTAAATCCCCAGACCTGTCCATTAATCTAAAATATCTATGCTCTTGAGAGTTGAAAAGGCCATCGGCCCAAAAATATTTAAGCATAGGCACATATTGCTTCAAAATAGGAAGATTCGGTATAATAGAAGCTAAAGTAGCTGCATATTGATTTGATTTATTTGTTTCATATATTGCACCTTTGAGACATTCCTCAAGGTATCCTATTAAATATCTTGTATATCCTCCAAAGATTTCATCTCCACCTTGCCCCCCTAAAACAACCTTAACATTTTGTGACGCTAACTTAGATACTATATATTGCGGAAATACACCTGGCCCCCCAGCAGGTTCGTCCATAAAATAGATAATATTTTGAATTTGTTCTAAGAAGTCACCTTCAGTTGGATATACTTCAAGGTATTCTGAGCCAATATTTCGAGATACGAGTTTTGCATATTTAGTTTCATCATAATTGTCACCTTCATTAAAAGCCCCCGTAAACGTCTTAAAGTTACTTCCAGACGTATTTAACATAGCGGCTAAACTAGCAATAGTACTGGAATCCAATCCTCCTGATAGATGTGCACCTAAAGGAACATCTGAGCGTAGTCTAATTTTAACTGCATCCTCTAATAATACTTTTAATTTATCGATAAAATATTCTTCCGCGTGCTCATAATCTATAGTAAAGTCTAAATCCCAATACTTCTTAATTTGCTCTATTTTTCCGTTTTTATCAACAATCATGTAATGACCTGGAAGTATTTTTTTCACTCCATCAAATAAGGTTTTTTCCCCTAGAACTGTTTGAAAAACTAAATATTGTTGAATTGCAAAATTATCCTGTTTTTTATTACAAATACCGGAAGCAATTATACTCTTTATCTCAGATGAAAATATAAAACTATCATTAATATTAGAATAATAAAAAGGTTTTACGCCCATTCTATCCCTTGCACAAAATAGTCGTTGTTTTCGTTCATCCCACAGTGCAAAGGAGAACATACCAATAAAGTATTTTAAACATTCTTCCCCAAACTCTTCATAAGCATGGATTATCACTTCTGTATCCGTGTATGTTTTAAATCTATGACCTCTACTTCGCAAATTCTGGGATAATTCCAAATAATTATAAATACAACCATTAAAGACAACCCAAATGGAACCATCTTCATTACTGATAGGCTGTTGCCCACCCTCAGGATCAATAATTGCTAGCCTTCTATGTCCCAAAAATACAGAATTGTCATCAGAAAACCATTTTCCTTCCCCATCAGGGCCTCTATGGGAAATTGCTCGCATCATATTTTCATAAGAAATGTTTCTATTATTACTAATATAACCCGCTATGCCACACACTTATATCACTGTCCTTTTATTGGAAAATCATAAATTCTCTTATGAGTATTCTTTTTTCTTTGTTTGCATCGAATAATGTAAATCTTACATTTTTGGATGTTACTGGTTTACTTAAGACTTTTTCATATACCCCATCATTTTCGGGATCTTTATAGTCAATTTCACGGATCAATTCTTTGTATTTGCTATTCTCATCCATATATTCAATGAGAAATGATGTCCCGCTAGTTTGAGGAGTGTACCATTTTATTTTAATCCTATAAAAATCTTGAGGTTTCCCAAAATCTATATTTAGACTTTGCGGTAATTGATATGATTGAGCACCCGTATAGGTATCGTAAATTCCATCTGCTAGTTGATCTACACCATATCCATCATAAAAAGAAGTAGTTGAGGATATTTTTGACTCCTTAACTAAATTTCTGTCTCTATAATCCATATTATATTCATAATAAATCTTCTGTGGACTTTTAAAGAATTCAATATCATTATAGAAACTATGTTCGTTCGGAACACCAACCATATCACTAATTAATTCCGGGTTGCTGATCATATCTTCAGTGCTGTGAGGAAAGTATGTGTTGTACGTGGGATCGAATGTGTACCAACTTCCCCCAATTTTCACCTCAACCCTTGAATGTGAGGCATTATTGTATCCACTATCTATCCCAACAGACCTTGCCTCAAAGCCATTCATTAATAAATCTCTAATTAATAAATAGTTAAAGTCACCACAGTGACCTTCCCCATAATCCAAAAGTTCCTGAGCAGACTCATCACCATCAAGACCTGGACCATAAATTAACATATGATGCACTTTATCATTTAACTTTATAACAAATTCTAGCTGTCTTTGTTTTAAATTATCTGCGTAAACGTTTGGTACTAATATAGAGACAACAAGTAATACACTAAGTAAGAAAAACTTAAGTTTGATAGTAAACACCCTTTCATAAATTAATATTTAAGCTCTTTCGCAATTAAAGATTAATTATTTTCGGTGTCTTGTTCACGATAATAATTAGCAACATCAGACAATGTGTAAGTACTAATACTATTTTCATTTATATATTTCAGAAGTTCTTCCCAAAAATCCCTTATACCATAGGACTTGTTTACATCTACGTCTATTTCCGATTTAGAAGCAATAGTTAAATCAGAATATCTACTAGTTACACTTCGTCTGTGTTGTTCATTTACCGAATTTAAATAAATTAATATCGGATGAATATTGACTATTTTTAATCCTGGACTACTTAATGAAATACTTTCCCAAGAAAATGGGAGGCCCATGTCTAAATGAATTCCATCTTCCCACATATAAGAAAACCTTAGCATGTTGTTATAATCTTTATGGACTTGACAAAGAGGCTGATTCCATAAAAATACACTTGCATCATATTGCAGGTCATATTGTTTAGCGATATCTGCAATATTTTGACCAAAGAAATTCCTATGACTTCTTGTACCTACGGCATTCGGATATATTTCCTTCAATTTAAATAGCTTTTCCCCAAAGCCGGATTGGTTGTTGGGACGTGTAAAATCTGGATGAAGGCCTACCTCAACAAATTCAGGTGCGTTTAATAATAATTCAGATTTGTGAGTAGAAAACATTGTAATCTTACAATCGTATTTTTCAACTAAATTCATTACATACTCAATTGCGAAATCAGGAGCCCAATCAATATCACATGTAAGAATTACTTTCTCCAAACCATTTATATTATAAAAGGGTAAAAGAGGGTCCTTCTCCCATACTTTATATAACTGATTATCCATTGTTATAGTCATTATCCTTACTCCTTACATAAAAATCTCTAATAGATGGCCATTCTACATTTAACTTTTCAAGCATTTTATATGGCATTAGATAATATTGCTTCCCATTAGATTTATATTCATTTGGTATTAACTTATAACGTCCTGACCCATTTATTGATGCATCAACTAATAGATCAATTGATGTATTTATAGCCCTTTTTTCCACATCAGTCCAATGGTCGGTGTCTACTACTGGGATCAATTTCTTCTCCAATATTTCACCAGTATCAATGCCAGCTCTTACGACATGTAAAGTAACTTCAATAGGTCCCTTTTTCACAAGTGCCCATTTAATTACATCTACCCCTCTATAATCTGGCAACCGACCTGGATGACAATTTATAATCCAAAGGTCCTTTATATTTAATATAGGCTCTCTTATTATTCCAGATTGTGCTAGTACTACTTTTTTTATATTGTTATTAAACAATGATTCTACGATTGTACTGTCGTTAATATTCTTACAATATACAACCTTTTCAGCTAACCCTTCATAATTCGGAAGTGGATTTAACAAGCCAAAGCTTATATTTCTTAAAATAATGGGCTTCCAAAAAACAATATTATATTTAAAGGCATCAACAATTCCTATCTTTTTTGCCAGAAACTTTGCCGTTTTTATCCTTTTTTTTAACGGTGTAATCTCAACACAAAGTAATGAAGGCTTTATGTCTTTTTCTCTAAGTCTTCTAAGATACTCTAAACCAAATGAAGAACCAGCTCTAGTTAAAACAGCAAGGTCTTTATCTATTTTCATCTTACTCTCCCATTACTTTTTTGATAATATCATTATATTTTCCCTCTTCAATTTCCCAAGAAAATCGACTTCGAACTGCCATTAATTTTGATCTATCATCCTCTAGATCTCTTAATAACATAGTATTTATTGCATCGGCTACCTCTTTCGGATTGTTTAATTTAGTAATGATGCCGCCCCCACCAAGAGAACTTATTATTTTATGAACCTCTACCAAATCATTTGCTAAGATAGGTAAACCTGCCTGAATATATTCGAACATTTTATTCGGCATACAATACTTTGTATTTAGATCAACAGAGGCATATGGAATAACACCGATGTCTGCTGAATTTGTATACTTTAATAATTCAGCCTGTGGTACTGAATCTAAAAAGTGAATTCTTTTATCCAACAAATGCTTTGCATAACTTCGAAGTTTCTTTTCTAATTCTTCATCTGAAGGGCCTAAGAAAACCAAATGTACGTTATCCTGTTTCGTTAATGTAAAGCCTTTAACTAATGTCTCGAGATTTCGATTTGGAGCTCTTCCACCTTGGAATAAAACAATTTTATGTTCATAAGGTAAATTTAATTTATCATGCAGTAATCTTAATCTTTTTCCCCCTAGTGGTTTTGATTCTACTGCATTTAAAATGACATTAAATGAAGGTATACCATTCTTTTCTTTTATTACTGTACCAAATGAATCACTTACAGTTATTACTGCATCGCACCTTTTAGAATGCTCTTTTTCATATTCATCCATAATCATCCGTTGCGTTGGTGAAAACACCTTTTGTTCACTATATAGCTCATGTGCATCATATACAAGCTTTGCATCCCACATATCCGCTAAAATCCTACCTGCCTTTAAAGCCGGTAAATCATGTGTAACAATTAGTTCTGCTTGGTAATTTTTTGCCGCTTCATAAAATGCATTATCAAAAGGAAGTGGATAATAGACAGACTTACATTGGTATTTCAGTAATAAATTAGCTTTGTACCAGTTCCAATTTATTTTATTTAATACGTTTGTCATTCTTCCAAACAGCTTTATTTTCCAAGTTCTTTTTTGATATTTCCAATAAACGGGACAGTCAGGGATTATTCTATTGAGCCCGATACGGTGTATTGGTACTCCATCATATAGATCGAGCTTGTCCTCTGAATCAAAGGATAAAGCCACTATTTTCCCAACCCAGCCCTCGCCCATTAATGCATGGGCTTGTTGAATAATGCGTCTGTCGATTTGTTGATCATGGCAAATCATAACAAACGATTTTTTTCCCTTTTTAACTTCATTCCAGCTTTGATCAATAATGGAGGGTTTCGCCAAATTCATTACCGCATTTTTATAATCCTCAAAAGACTCGAATGTACCTTTACCAAGTTTTAAAACAACTTTCTTTAAGAATGGGAAATTTTTTATAGATTCCAATTCGGACTTCAGTCTTAAATTCTCTTGTCTAAGAGAATTTGCTTCATCAATAATTGAAATTTCCAATTGATCATTTTTATTTTTAAGTATCTGATTCTTTTCTTTTAATCTATTATTTTCTTGTGTTTTTTCTTCTATTTCCACCATTAATTTTTCATTTACAGTAGTAGCTCTTTTATTTTCATTTACTATTCTTTGGATTTCTACTGATAATCTGTTATTTTCTTCAGATATCCTATTGTTTTCCATAGATACTCTAGCATTCTCTTGTGTTAATCCATTTATTTTCTCCAAAAATTCAAGACTTGTTTGATCACCATCAGTCATTGCTGATTTCTTCTTATAAAAATCAAAGAATAATTCCGGTAGATGTTTCTTTTTACTTGAACTAAAACCAAACAAACGATATTTTACATTATCATATTTATTTAAAATCGATATGTCATTTAACCAATCATGATGGGCGATATAGCCGCCAACTTCATTTGATACACTAGATAATATATTATATTTGCTTTCTATTCTGAAATAATCAATTTCTGAGGAATTTTTAAATAACTTTATTTTTCTAGTTTCCACGTTGGATAATTCAGCATTTGATAGTTCTAAATTCCCCTTTAAAGCTCTTAATTCAAATAAATATCCATATATCGATGGTCTTATATCCTCAAATTTAAATTCAATGAAAAAGCTTCCAGTTGAAATATTCTTTTCAACTGGTAAATGATAGGAATTGTAGTCATCAAATACTGTTAAAACAACAGTACAATTCTCTTTAGCATAACCACTTAAATGCAAGGATATAAATTCATTAGTTGTCTCCCCACAAAAAAAGCCGAACTTTACTGAATGCTCCAAATCGACGTAAACACCAACATCGCTAGAGGACTCACATAGAAAATAGGGCAAAGTAGAGAACTTTGGAATAAAACTTTTTTGATACCTTTTTACATTTGCAAAATCAATGTATCCTGAATTTGCATTATCATACTCCAATGGTGTAGCTTTCCCGTTTTTCTCTACATAACCAAACTGGTTAGTTTCATTAAAGACTCTCCTTAATTGTGGTGTCTGTTTATCTTTAACAAATAAACTTATACACTCGGTTTTTAATGTATTAGCTACATTGAATTTAGTTGGATCATCCAAAATTACCTTACTGGAAAATTTATCCACCGAAAACTTTATTGCCTCATCTTCTGTATTCTTCGCAATCTCTTTGCTTCCACATTCCGGACATATAGAGCCTTCAAAATGCGCAAATTCTAAATCGAGTAGACGTTTTAAGTAGACAACTTCTGCTGGTTCACCATTCCATGTATCACCACTAAGGACTTGTAATACGTTCTTATAGTTAAATGAATTAAGCAACTCTCTTGTTTCTTCTAAATTAAAGGAATCAAGATGATGGTTAACATGATAATAACTTCCGCATCCTCCGCACTTAGTTGTACCTAGATTCAAATCTTCCATAAACGGAACTGTAATAATTACATATTTTGATGCAACTCTTGAACACTCCATTAATCCTTTATACCGATCTTTTTGATTAAGATGTTCAATTACATCGTTTGCCATAACCAAATCGAAAGAATTATCTTCAAAAGGCATATTAGTTATATCGCCCACAACTGTTTCACATTGTACACTTTTTAATGCCTCAATACTTCTATCGAACCCTACAACGTTGTAATTCTGTGCCAAAATATTAGTGATTAACCCATTACCACACCCCACATCAAGCACAGACTTAACGTCCAATGGAATAATATTTAAGATATCTTTAAGAACTTGCTTTTGATATGGAGATATTTCACTATTCCAAATCTCTGGCTGCTCAAAGTAATAAATTGTATTTCTATTTTCCATGAGCACTCACCTCAATTCATGTATTTTTTTATTCCATCTGACTGGATGGTGAATAATTCCCAATTCAACATTTAACCCAAATGGCTGCTCTACTTTAATTTCATACATCTTATCATGCAAGTCATAAGCTTCCGGCTCAAGGTTATCGACTAGATTAAGATTCTTAAAGATGGCAACAGACACTAAGTAATTTCCTTTTCCTAATAACAAAGGATCAAAGATTATTTCAATAGAACCTTCGCCCTCAATTGTTCCAACCTCCAAACCATCCTTATTTGATATTAATTGCATTGCACAAGTACCGTCTAATAGATAATAGGCAACAACGAAAACTGGATTATATACTTTCTCTTTAGCATAGTAATTAATCTTAATTTTTTTCTTCGTATTACTAGTAAAAATCAGCTTATCATTATCATTTTCGTCTAAAAAGCTCACTGAAGTTATTACCACTTCTCCGGAGCCATATATTCTTACATTCTTCTCTCTTTCGAGTTCTAATATTTCCAACTCTTCCTCATCTTTCAATTCGTCTATTTTTCCTTTACTATTTTCATTAAATATGAAGGCGGTTTGTTTCCACATTCCATCGTTTTCAGCTTTTAATTGACCTATTTTCTTATACGTTTCTCCTTCATAATATTCAACTTTTATTACCTCATTCGATATGTCTTTATAAGTAATTTCTATCTTGTATTTATTAATATCTGAAAAGGAATTTACTTTGAAAGCAAACAGGGCATGTTGATACTCTCCACCAATATCCTCGTAATTCCTATATTGGTTGCCATCATTTATCTTTCGATCAGACCAATTAATTCTCTCATTGTCTGTTATTAAAAAAAGTGCATTTTCATTATTTGAGTCTTCATCACTACCTACAAGGACAGATTGGATTAACTTATTTTCAAAGTAAAGCTTAATCTCTGAAATCGGGTGATGATTTTTTGGAGAGCCGTTTTCACTAATTAAATGGACGTAAACCAGTTGACCTTCAGACGCTTCCTCTAGCGTTCTAAAGTCATTCGATTTAAGGCGAACATTTCTTGACCTTAGTTTCCGCTCTTCTTGTTTTCTTATGGAATCCATATATTCAGCTGACACATCTAATATGTGCCCTTGCATGATAATATTACCCTTGTCAATCCAAATTGCCTCATCACACATTTTTTGAACTGACACCATATCATGCGAGACAAATAATACCGTTGTTCCACCCTCTGTTAGCTTTTTCATTCTATTGATAGATTTATTTATAAAGTAAGCATCTCCCGCACCAAGTATTTCATCTATTATGAGAATTTCCGGTACTATTGCAGTTGAGGTTGCAAATGCTAATCTAGCATACATCCCCGCAGAATAAGTCTTGACAGGTTTGTCGATAAACTCCCCTAACTCTGAGAAATCTACAATTTCTTCATACTTTTCTTCGGCCTCTTTGCCAATTACCCCCGAGTACGCTAAAGAAGCGAATATATTTTCTTTTCCTGAGAATTCCGGATGAAATCCTGTGCCTAAATCCATGAGCGCTGACACTTTTCCATTGGCGTATACAGTCCCATTAGTAGGTTGTAAAATACCAGTAATAATTTTTAATAAAGTACTTTTCCCTGCGCCATTTCTACCTATTAATGCTATTTTACTACCCCGTTTTATTTTCAGATCAATATCTTTCAAAGCCCAAAACTCTTGATATTGTTCTGCTGTGAATTTCCCAAACCCTAACAAATCTAGAATGCGATGTTTGGGGTTTTTATACATTTTGAACATTTTACTAACACCATTAATTAAGATAGCGTAGTCACCATTATACATAATCAGAAAACACCACTTTCAAGCGTGTAAAAATATAATACCCAATATAAAATACAATAAAAGACATCAACACAAAGATGATTGTTATATCGACACTAGGGAATGATTGATACATAATGATTTCTCGATATACTAGAATCATATAATATAAAGGATTAAACCTCATAAAGAATAACAAGTTTTCATTCAACATATCTACTGTATAGGCTATTGGGGAAACTAACATTAACAAAATCAATATGACGTTAATGACTTGACCGACATCCCTAAAAAAGACATTTATGCTCGCTAGAATCCAGGCCAAGCCCATTGTAAATAAAATTTGCAGAAACAGAATGAGCGGAAGCCATAAAACATAAAAGCTTAGCTGTCCCCGAAAAGCTAACACACTTAACAACAACACAAGCCCAATGATTTGCGATACCATGCTAGAAAGCACAACCTTAACTGGGATTAATTCAATCGGAAATAATGTGTTTTTAATTAAAGAACTATTCGCCGTGACTGAATTAACACTAATACCAATGGCTTCCGCAAAACCAAACCATGGAATTAAACCTGAAAATATTATTAAAACATAGTCTACAGTCGATAGTCCTTCCAGCCTTATTTTAAATATGGCTATATATACAAGAAAATACACAGATAAAAAGAGAAGTGGATATAACACTGTCCACATCCCACCTAATAATGAACCTGCATACTTTTGCTTTATATCATTAAACGCTAAGTTAAATAATATTTTCCTATATTGATAAAGTAGCGAAAACGGATTATTCATAAAAAACTGCTCCTTAATTTAAAGACGGAAATATTTCCCTAAATCTTGTGTAATGTTCTTCATCGCATTTCTAGTATCCAAAATTTGATTAGCATAATCCATTACTAAGGAGTAATCTATGTTGGAATGATCAGTCGTTACAACAGTAAAATCAGAATTCTCCAACTCTTCCTTATTCAATGAGATACTTTCATAGCACTTCCCGTTGTGTACTAGACTTGGAATAAACGGATCATGGTATTTAACGATAGCACCTTTTTGCTCTAATATTTCGATAATCTTTAGTACTGGAGATTCCCTCAAATCATCAATATCTTTTTTATAGGCTACCCCCAAAAGCAATACAGTTGATCCATTTAAAGGCTTCTTAACATTGTTTAAAATTGAAGCCATCTTCTCTACTACAAACTCTGGCATCGAATTATTAATCTCCCCAGCTAATTCAATAAACTTTGTATGATAATTGTATTCTCTAGCTTTCCAAGTTAAATAAAACGGATCTATTGGAATACAATGCCCTCCTAGCCCTGGACCTGGATAAAATGGCATGAAACCATATGGTTTTGTCTTTGCTGCATCAATTACTTCCCACACATCGATTCCCATCTTGTTGCAAAGAATTGCCATTTCATTTGCTAATGCAATATTCACATGGCGAAAAGTATTTTCATAAATTTTTTCCATTTCCGCAACTGCCGGACTTGAAACTTCATGAATCTCTCCATCTAAAACAGAGCGATAAAGTGAGGCAGCTACCTTCGTACAATCATTCGTTATGCCGCCAACTACTTTTGGTGTATTTTTCGTATTAAAATGTTTATTACCCGGGTCAACACGTTCAGGGGAGTAAGCTAAGAAAAAGTCCTCGCCACATCGTAAACCAGAGTCTTCTAATATTGGTCTTACTAATTCTTCGGTAGTCCCTGGGTAAGTTGTACTTTCCAATACAACTAACATTCCAGGTTTGATATATTTAGAGATTTCCTTTGTTGATGCCTGAACATAGCTTGTATCTGGCTGTTGGTACATATCCAAAGGTGTCGGGACACAGATAGCGACTGCATCAACTTCGCTGATTAACGAGTAATCTGTAGTTGCTTTTAACATTTTATTCTGTACAATTTCTCGCAAATCATCGTCTACAACATCACCAATAAAGTTAATACCGTTATTCACCATATCAGTACGTTTCTCTTGTACATCAAATCCAATCACATGAAATCCTGCCTTTGCTTTTTCTACAGCTAAAGGCAAGCCAACATAACCAAGACCGACGACCCCGATTACTGCTGTTTTGTTATGGAATTTTTCTATTAAACTCTCTGCTAAAGATGATAAACCTTTTGAAGATACGACTGTCATTTAAATTTCCCCTTTATTTATAAAAGAATTATTACATACTCCATACAACTAATGCTTTTTCTTTGTCGAATTTTTCTTTTGTTTTTATAAACTCATTGTTTGTTAGTACAAGAGTTCGAATTTTTCGATGAATTAGTTGTTCAGATTTTTCAACTAAAACATTCAGGTACTCTTGATCAATTTCTCCGACAATAACAAGGTCAATGGTTCCCGAATCAATACCTCTAGCATAATCACCGGTTATCAAAGCATATTCAACATTCCCAAGCCTCATTACGACTTCTTCAATGATTTGATCGATACCAAGCATTTTCTTCACAATGCTATGTAAATCAGAATATAGCGTGTGTTTTTGATTCGCTTGGTAAATTTTCGTTCGTCCCTCTGACTTCATTTCAAGGAGATTAGCCTCCGTTAGTCGATTTAGCTCCACTCGAATTGCATTCGTGGACTCATCAAATTCCTCCGCTAAGCCCCGCAAATAACCTTGTGCATTCGGGTTTAGAAAAAATTTCAACAATAGTTTTATTCTAGTCTTCGACGTAATTAAGTGCTCCAGCAAACTTGCCAACCCCATTATTAAAATAAATATTATGAATCTACTTTTTTCGACACTGAAAAACACCTTTCACGAGTAATATTATTACTCATAAAAGGTGTTTTTGTCAATGCCAGTGAAAACCTCAAATGGCATATCCTTCAGCTAATTGTAATTTATTTTCCCTTGACTAATTCATTCCTAATTAGCGAGAAGAGTACTCCAAATAATATCCAGTATATCACCGCTAATCCAATGACCGAATCATTAAACAACCCCTGAACGAGGTATGCTATGGATGTTGTAAAGAGAGCTACTATCAATGCTTTTTTCTTGTTGTCTATTTTTCGTTGTTGCCAAAGAATGTTTACGGCTGACAGTAAAATTAAAATAACCAACAGAATAAATACAATTAATGATATGATCCCCGATCCAATTAATACACCGAGAAACATATTATGTGGTTTATCCACAGTTTCCTCGTAATTTCCTATACCCGCGATTTTGCCAATATCATCTTGCGGAAAAATGTATGAAAACGTATCAAAACCATACCCTAGTATTGGTCGTTGCATGGCAGTTTCAAACGTCTTTTCCCAAATGTACAAACGACCTGTACCAGCACTTACACCCGCTTCCGGTATATCAGGTATTTGAAATTTATTTAGATTCTGACCTTCCGCAAAGGCTACATTTGTTTGAAATGGATTAAATTTATTAATCTGGATATTTGTTTCGATTGCATCAGTTCCACCATTGTAAGAAAGTTGGTCTTTCTTAAATGGATTACTTTCAATTATGAAACCAAATGTTTCATCCCATACTCTAGGATTCATATTAGCCAAAGGGATGTATATTGATGTCGCAAGAATTATAAATGCTATCAATATGGCAAACGATTTTATTTTTTGCCCATCTAAGAATATTAGAATAAAAATAACAGGAAGCAAAACTAACAATGTCAAAAAACCACTCGTCGAAAACGATGTCAACACCATCCCAAACGACATAACAGCAACAACAACATTTATTGCAGACCTGATTTTATTATTATCAAAAATTGCCCATGTTAAGAACAAGACCGCTAGCACGGCGCCAATCCCACTTATATAGTTCGGGTTACTCACCGTTGCCCAAATCTTTGCGCCTTCCGATAACTTTGCCCCTTCCGGAATCGAGCCCAGAATAAAATTATGAATCCAACCAACTTGCAAAAGGTCTTTTCCTTTAAATAAGGCGTAACCTAACCACATATTAATGAAAACAAATGGATATAATGTGTAAAGAAATCCATGTAGTTGCGTCTTCGAATACTTTACATTTGCTGCGACAAAAAAGACAATGAAGTAGCAAATATAAGTTAATGTTCCTTCATTGCGATTATACATTCCTTGTAACGCAAGGCTTTTGTAAGGTGAAAAAACAGCTGATAATGTAACGGCGATTGCTAAAATACCTAGGAAAAGATGCACCTTGCTTTTCGGAATTTCGTAACGTAAAAATAATACTTTGTACAAGAATAAAATCCCAACTACTATTGTTATAATGAACAGAAAGATAAATTTAAAATAGGAAAAAATATCCGCTTGCATACCTGTGCTCATAAACGTTAAGTGCGGACTGACGAACTCTCCAATATGTGCTTTTATAAAAATCGGAATAATTAGCAATGCTGCAAGCAATAAATAGTAGATAATTTTATCAATTTTCTCTATTTCATTTATATCTCCGATACTTAACGTATGATTATTCGTTTCACGGGAGCTGATAACGGTTGATTTTTTATAATACTTTTTGTAATCCATAGTAACTCCTTTAAGACTTTATTTGCTTTTGAATTTCTTGCAATAATCTATCTTTTTCTGCTTGGAACGACTCAGGAACTGGCATTGATAAGTATTTTTGTGAAGTTTCTAACTCACCAATATGAAAAAGTGCCTCGCCCATTCTAAAAGTAAATTGTGTATCTTGTAATAAAGCTGGTCTACTATCTATCGCTTTTTGAAAATTGAGGGCTGCCTTTTGGTAATCGGTCGTCGCGGAATACGCTAAACCAAGCTGATAATAAAGAGCATATTCCTCTGGATACTTAGCTGTTAACTCATTTAACATCTCAATGCCTGTAGCAACGGCTTCAGATTGTATCATTTGCAATGCCTGTTCATATTGCTCACTATCCGCTTTAAAAGTTTTATCTTGTTTATTTCCCGCTATATTCGTATATACCAATCCAATTATAACAAGTATAACCGTTCCGTAGAAAATATTCTGTATCGTTTTGGAACTCATATAATTCATCCTTTGTACTCCTTTGTTAAAGTAACTTGTAAACATAAGTAAATTTTAGTTCATATATAAAAATAGTTCAAGGTTTTCGACAACAAAATATGACAACTATCTTTTGGAAGTGTGATTCTCATATCGTAAAATTGCCCAATATACTCATATGTCAAGGGAAAATTATATTTAAAATTTTTCGTTTGAGTTAAGCATTTCTCCTTCATGTCTTTCCATTCGGAATAAATTCATATATAATGGAAATATAATAAAAAAGAGAAGCGCGGGAAACGCTTCTCAAGGTAGCTGCTACCGTCAGGGTGGTGGTTGTCTAAAAATGTTTAGTTTTTGTGAGAACCACCCTTTGGCTTGCGACGGCGTTGGGTGGTTTTCTTGTTTTCTAATACATTTTTCCGAAAGAAATAGGCGCCAGTTTCACGCACAATCCCTTTCAGAACTTCTCGTATGAATTCAAGAAATGTTTCCATAATTATCACCTCCTTTCCATATAAAAAAACAGAAAGAAGTGTGACAACCAACCACCCTAACAATATGCAACTACGATGATTGTAGCAGGACTAGTTGGGAAAATCTATGAAAAATATAACAGGAGTACCAATCACTTCTTTGAAAGTGATTGGTACTCCTGTTCTTTAATTAGCATGGATTTAGATTTATTCCACATTATTTAGATCATTCCGTTTACAGTTTATGATGATTGCTAATAACTAGACAATTTCGGACAATAACTTGCTAAGTCCAGACAATAATCTGTCATTTTTGGATGAGAATTAATCAATCCAAGACAATAAATAAGAAATCATGGCCGTCATTTAGAAAAAACAGGTAGGGGGGGAAATCTGTTCCTCTCCCCCAGAAAAAAACGGGCGGGACAGTGAACCTGTCCGAGACCACTGAAAAACATGTCCTAAATAACTGGAAACTAAGTCGCAAAATATAAAAACAAAAGAAAATCCCCCTGATTTTGGTATAATAGAGCTGTCGAAGAACTACTACCAAAAAGGGGGCTTTTC
>DUSF01000008.1 GCA_012842745.1 Bacillus sp. (in: firmicutes)
AAACTATAATCGTTCCAATTGCAAGTTTCGATTCCCCTGGCTTATGAAACGCCTGAAAAATCATTTCTCTCTTGAACACTGTAAATACCAATATGAAAACGTATAAGAATAAAAATAACCAAAACAGCGATAAGTGATAAGTAATTCTTAAAAATGGGGTAACACCATAAAAACCCATTGAACTTGTTATAAAATAATTAACAAGCGAGTTATACCAATATTCTTCCGGAATCTTTTCATATAAATATCGTGCTAACAATGTCAAAAAGGTTGCTAAACATACGTTAAGCATAAATATTTTTAACGACCATGTAGGAATCGCACTCATTATTGGAATAAGAATAACACTTAATCCCATCAAGCCCGATGCAGGTCCATACGAGAATCTTTCCTTTTTAGAAACCAAATACCTCACCTAATTTCCCTACACCTTTTTTAAATACATTAACTCCAATTTCAAAAGCGGTATTGACCGCTAACTCTAACTAAACCGCCTTCCATTTCAGATACACGTTTGTCAGGACGATGGTTTGTAAAGGCAGAATCAGCACCAATAAAATAATCTTTGTTAAAAGCAAAGTAAAATAAACGCTTGTATAAAATGACAGTAGGAAAAGAACAATATTTTCAAAGAATAATTGAATTACTGTCAGCAAAATAATAATTAGGGATGCTTTCATATAATACATTTTAAAAAATCTGACAGATTTCTTAATAGCCGCTTTAAAGCTCTTTGTTTCATCTGCTATAAAATAAGGAACAAAATAAAGTAGCAGTAATACCATCAATCCGGGAATGATAAACAGCAGTCCGCCAACAAAAACAAGTAAGGCATAAATACAGCCAAAAATATAAATCGGCAAGGCCTTTTCTATTGAGAAAGAAAGCGACCTTTTCAGTGCATGATCTTCGCCTTCCATCTCTAGAAGTGTGAACTTTATAAAAGGAACTTGGGCAATTGTTAAAAAGATTATCATAAAGATTCCATTTGCCGCATCCCCAATCAACCCAGGATATTCTGCAAATTGGGTTCGCATATAAATATAGTTAACAAGGAACGCATGGAATAGTAGCAACGGAAGATACGTCAGCATAGAAAGCAGCACAATCTTTGTAAATTCCCGCAAATACATACCAATGGATTCCGAAATAATATTTTTCATCTTTTCTCCTACTTTTTATGGATTTCTTAATTCTTTAACCATTTTTTTTTGAAAATATTTTAAGCCCTCATCCCTAAATTTACCCAGGAGGGATTCCTCTAATCTGCTTTCATCCATATAAACCCTATTGCCTTCATCGTCCCATTCAAATTGCCTCATGGATTTTTCTAAAGCACCTTTATTTGATGCCCCGGCAGCTCTTAAAAGATTTTTAATTATTTTCCGATCCTTATATGGGATGTTTCCCCCAGCCTGATCAATGACGTTCACGACTGATTCATAATCTTTATTTAACGACCTTTCCCTCATACTATAAATGTACATAAGCGCAGGGTAACGAATAGAAGTTTCCCTAACCTTGTTTAATAGATTAAGATCAAAGTAACCTAATTCATCATGCGTGTTGATTAACCAAATAAAACCAGCAAAATAATACAAAAAAGGACATCCTTCTTGTAGAATGGAGTTTGCGAATCCAACAAACTACAGAAGAGGTGCCCTCATGAAAAAGAATACCACATTCCACAATTTGTTTCAAAAGATTGTTTCAGAAGATGAAGTCAATGTTATTCAGGATGCCATCGGCTATAAGGATACAGCCCGTAAGCTCACTGTACACATACTCATTCATTATTTGACCTGCGCTGCTATGAATGAGTTCAAAAGTTATCGAGAGTGCGCAGACGTAGGAGATAAACATGGATTACCCAAGGTTGATCACTCTACTATTTCAAAGAAAGCTGGACATGTAGACTACAAGATCATGAAAGAATTATTCCATTTAGTCGTTTCTAAATGTAATCGAATGACACGCCGAGCATTAAAAATTTCAAAGGAACTTCTCTTGGTAGACTCCACTACCATTACAGTAGGAAAGTCACGTCTTCCATGGGCTCTTTATCACGGAGAACGTGCAGGGATAAAACTGCATGTTAGCTATACTCCACTAACTGAAATGCCACTTCAGGTCGTTGAAACGACCGGACTTGTACATGATGGACCGATTGGTGAACAGTTAGTCGATTCTCGTTTTATCATGGTTGAAGATCGAGCCTATTTTAAGATTAAACGAATTGATCAATTCACAGAAGACCAGCAAAAGTTCGTGATTCGAATAAAAGAAAATGTCGAGATTTTTAGACCACATGCTTTGCAACGCCTTGAACAAGCAGGCTCGCCCATTACACGCGACATTACTTGTCAACTGGGTACCAAGCAATCCCGTTCTAAGAACCGACATCGGGTGGTATTTTTTAAGGACGATTACGGTAACGAGATGCGTGTAGTCACTAATGTAGTGGACGTAGCACCTGAAGTCATCGCAGACATGTACAAAGCAAGATGGAGAATCGAAACGTTCTTCCGATGGATTAAACAGAACCTAAATGTTCCTGTTTTATTTGGAACGACTGAAAATGCTGTTTTTAATCAGCTTTTCGCCGCTTTGATTGCTTATGTTCTATTAAAGTGGCTTTATTCAAAGACAGCTGAAGGACGCATATTCAAAAAGTTATCATTTATCTCTTTTCTAAGACAACTGCAAAAAGATAACTTGCCAATTGACTGGCGTTCTGAAATGGCTGTTATTTTTCAAAAATTATAAAGTTCTCCAAGGGATAAGTCTGTCTAATTTTGGATAATCAACACTCGTGCTAATTCATCTCTAATTTGTTTCTGATAGTCAGCCAAAGTATAATAAATATCATTTAAAATTTTGGGGTTTTCAAGCGTTTTTTCTGTTTCAAAAATAATTCGATCTACAGAAGCAGATTCGATAGGGAAGAGTTCCCTAAAGGTATGTTGATACTGTTTTAAAAGCTTAACCGAATCCTCAAATGGTTTCATCGGTTTTTTCATTTGCGGTAAAATATCAGAAATGGCCTGTGAAATCAAGGTATTATAGTTCACGAAACACCTAAATGGCTCCTTTACTCGTAATAGAGGCATCACATCTCCTACACGGTTTAAAATCAAGTACCCGCTGATTCCTTTAATCGGTGCGAAATATTGGACTAAAAAGTAATATTCCGAGCCGTCAAAATAGGCATAGTCCCACATATCCCATTTTTCAAAAAGTTTTTTATGCTTTTTTATACTTTCAATATGTCTTGGTGTTGGCTTTGTGTTAATCATCGCAAATTACCTCATTTTCCAAAAAGTGATTTAAAGAATCCTGTTACCTTTTCTTAAGAAATACCTAGATGGGCATT
Organism: Bacillus sp. (in: firmicutes); assembly: GCA_012842745.1. Lineage (NCBI taxonomy): Bacteria > Bacillati > Bacillota > Bacilli > Caryophanales > Bacillaceae > Bacillus > Bacillus sp. (in: firmicutes). Next base: position 3,374 of record DUSF01000008.1, read on the forward strand.
AAGGAAAGATGAGTCAGCAAAGTATTTAGTAATATCCTTGTAAATTACCACATATAAACCCCAATGGATTCCGAAATAATACTTTTCATTTTTTCTCCTACTTTTTATGGATTTCTTAATTTTTTAACCATTTTTTTTTGAAAATATTTTAAGCCCTCATCCCTAAATTTACCCAGGAGGGATTCCTCTAATCTGCTTTCATCTATATAAACCCTATTGCCTTCATCGTCCCATTCAAATTGCCTCATAGATTTTTCTAAAGCATCTTTATTTGATGCTCTAGCAGCTCTTAAAAAATTTTTGATTATTTTCCGAGCCTTATATGGAATGTTTCCCCCAGCCTGATCAATGACGTTCACGACTGTTTCATAATCTTTATTTAATGATCTTTCCCTCATACTATAAGTGTACATAAGCGCGGGATAACGAATAGAAGTTTCATTAACCTTATTCAATAGGTTAAGGTCAAAATAACCTAGTTCTTTTTGAATTTGCTCCTGATAATCAGACAAAGTATAATAAATGTCATTTAGTATTTTCGGATTTTCAAGCGTTTTTTCTGTTTCAAAAATAATTCGATCCACAGAGGCAGACTCAATGGGGAAAAGCTCCCTAAAGGTCTGCTGATACTGTTTTAATAATCTCACTCTTTCTTCAAATGGCGTCATCGTTTTTTTCATTTGCGGCAAGATATCAGAAATAGCCTGGGAAATCAAAGTATTAAAGTTCACAAAATGCCAGAAAGGCTGCTTTGCCTGAGATAAAGGAACTACATCACCTGCATAGTTTAAAATTAAGTACCCGCTAATTCCTTTAATCGGTGCGAAATATTGGACTAAAAAGTTATATTCCGAGCCGTCAAAATAGGCAAAATCCCACATATCCCATTTTTCAAAAAGCTTTTTATACTTTTTTATACTTTCAATATGTCTTGGTGTTGGCTTTGTGTTAATCATCGCGAATTACCTCATTTTCCAAAAGTTGATTTAAAGAATCCAGCTACCTTTTCCTTTCCTTTTTTGAACTTTTTCTTAACGTCTTTTACAAGTTTTTCTCTATTGCGATAGATTTTATGTCCTAAGCTTACGAGACTTAATGTACCGCCGACAATCAGCATACCAGCAGCAATTGACTGTGCCCCTGGGATTAGAGCTACGCCCGCAGCCGCACCTGATATAATGGAACCAGCGTTTCCAACTAAGTCCATGCCCGAAGCCCACTTTTCATCAGAGGTTTTGGCACCTTTAAATTTCCCGACATTCTCTACCGTATCATAGATGGTAAATGGCATCGAAATCGCTGAAACAACTGCATTTCCTGTCGAAAAGGCCTTCCCAGCCTGCGCTATCTCATCATATTTCGCCGCTGCGGCAGCCATGTTTCCAAGTTTCCCTAGGTCGGCTGCCGTTTTATAATCCTTATAAGTATTGTAGTTGTCGTAAATGCCCTTCGCTCCGTCAACAATATCTTTTGAATTATAGAGAAAATCAACGGTCGGGTCTCCCTTTGTAAAAGTTTTAAAACCCGCTGTAAAAATCCCCGTCCTACCTTTCAAAAAGTCCTGAGGAGTTATTTTCTTATCTTGTGTAACAACCTCGATGGATGTTTTGATTGTTCCTCCGATTACATCCTTAGCCGTAATTTTCAAAGCGTCTTTCATAGTCACATCATTAAAATTGAAAAACAAATCGTCGTTTGGAATAGCTTCAGTGTATGTCATTAGCGGCTTTACATTTTCAAAAAGTTCATTTGATTTTGCAATACCTGGATTTGTGTAGTCTGGGTTGTATGGTGGCCTTAGTTGCTGAACATCTGGAATGGGCTGTGATCCATCTGGGGTGATAGTAGGGTTGTTTGGATTTTTGTTTGGTCCATTTTGATTAGGATTATTTCCATTGTTCGGATTGTTATCATTTTGGTTTAAATTCCATTCAGGTGCTGTTTGCCATGCAGAGTTCTGCCACTCTGGAGGCATTTTCCATATCGAATTCTGCCAATGAGTTCTTGGTACGATAGACTTACCCGATGCGGTATCTATCTTTCCAGCTTCCATAGCCTGACCTAGTTCATAAACCTGCCCTGGAACAATGAATGTTCCTCCTGTAATGGCTTTACCAGGAGTCATAAACTGACCTGTAGACATCGGTGCCCCTGGTTTCATAAAGGTGCCAGTAGCATAACTAATGACTGGAGCCAAATTCCAAAACAGTGTGACACTAATCATTAGAATCGCAATTATTTTGTTTGATATCCTTTCGCTCATTGAATACGGTCACCTCACTTATTGGGTACTCTTCGTTGATGAAAGATTCGCCTCAACATGAAGTAACTTCCAAGCTCCATCACTTGATTGTTTTCCTTTAATTTGCTCAATAAGATTATTTATTTCATTTGAGACATTTTCCTTTATCCTCATATATGCTACCTCACTATTCCCTAAACGAAATGCGTCGCATTCGACACTATATTTTAACTGTTAATTTTTATATTTCATTTACCAAAACTCTCTATCCTATTTATTAGTGTTTTGTTCTCCCGTATTCCTTAAGAAATTGCTTTACCGCATCTTTCTCGGTTGAGATAAAAAGTGGTTTTGTGTACCCTTCCGTAGAGCCCTTTATAAACTCAAGGTCAAAAACCCCTATAATTGGGTATTCAGGAAAGTCTGGCATTGGTATACCGTATTGTTTTGCTGTCTCTGATGACATCGCTCCATATGCACCAATACAATCATAGGCCCAAAGTTCTTCTACTAAATCCTGATATTTATCCGCCTGCTCGTCATTATCTGTATACCATTTATAGATAATAAAAAGGTCAAGCGCGGAACCATGATGTTCCTCCTTCTGTTGTTTAGTGCCATCTTTCCCAAATAACTTACTAAAAAGTCCCATTAAATCGCCTCCTTCGACAAAACATTACTCAATTACATTTAGATTAGAATAACACTATATTATCAATCTACCTCTTTGCACTCCTCTACATTCTTTAATGGATGCATCATTTTGTATAAAGCTCGGGGATGGTTCTCATACTCCAAAGCAAGAGAGCCTTCCCCACATTCTACTATGAATATACATATCCCAAATATGTAAGCGCAGGCCCGTATCCTTTTTGATAGATTTTATCAGTATATAAAGGAATGAATTTATGATCGGAAATTGATTCAAATTTAACTGCTGATTTTACTTCAATTTGCCATAGTCCCGTAAATTTGACTTCGGTTTCATCCGTTTTTGCTTTGTTTTGGTTAATGATATCTTGAACGGCGGATGAAAAAATATAGTACGCATCTGAGCTAGAATAGCCAAGTGTATATCGCAATTCTTTTTTTAAATAGGGATGTCTATCGATTCTTATAGGCAAAATTTGGTTCGCAGCTTTAATATACGCATTGGCTTCATCCATCCCACTGCTTATGTAGTCATTCTGCTTTTCTTCAATAAGTTCTCCCACACCTTTACCATCGTCAAGGAATCTTTGATAATTTCTATCATCGATGTATAATAAGTCTGTGGTTGGGCTTGTATCAAATTCTTCAACCGCCTTTTTCGTTCTATCTAATAAAACTGCCGTTCCAGCTAATGCTGCCTGTTCAACCGCAAGATTGGCATGTTCTTTCACAATATAAACCTTTACAATATTAATCGTAAGTACAAATATAACCGCCACTATTCCCAATAACCACAAAAAATAAATGGTCGCATGACCTTTTTCGTTAACCAAATACTTCATGGGATTAACACCTTACCAATGGCTTCCTGCTCCAATTCCAATGTAGCACTATTTCTCCATTGTTTTGGAATAAACGTAAGAGAGTGATCTGTATAAAGAACTAATTTAAACTTTCCACTCCCCAAGTTATACCTCTGTATATCTTTGTAGCTAATAACACCACTCGTTCCTAACGTCTCTTTTGCTGTATCAATCGCTTCATATAGATTATAAGTCTCGGCATATGTTTTAGCTGCATTGTTCACAGCTGTTTTCGCAGTGAATACAGCATAACCCGTAGCCACAACCTGCCAAAGCAGAAGAAAAAACATAAAGTAAAACGGTAAAATTCCTAGAAACTCAATGCTCACTGAGCCTTTTTCATTCTGCATAGGCTTCTTCCTTATGTTCATTTCCTATTCCCTCCAATCTATTAATCTTATATTGAAGGTACCAAACATGGAATAATACAAGTAACCACGGTTTAATAGTGATATTTTCAAATCTTTCCTCCAGTAAATCCCTTACTCGAAATGTTGAATAATAAAGAAATCCGAGGAAGTAAAAGGAAAGGACGACATCTACAGAAGATATGACGGCAAATCCATATGGTGTTAATAACACTTCGCCAAGCAAATTATAAAAGAAAGAAAGGATGAGATATATCATAAAAACCCACCAAAGCTTAATTGGTATTAATCCTTTACAATCTATGACCTTTAATGTTTTTCCTTCTCTCAAAAACCAGTAACCTAAATAAGCCCCAAATGTCACAATCGTTAATACAACTACTAATCCGACATTTACCTTCTTAAAGCTCCATTCAGTTGTTTCAGTTCCCATATTCTTCTCCCATATCTCTTCGGTATTTAATTGCTAAATAAAAATAAATAAGTGGAAAAACTACCGCATTTACTAATACCCGAATGGTTATATAAACAAGATTATTATTTTCAAAGCTTGATAATAAATACAATAAACTTGACCATACTAATAAATTAAAAGAAACGATAATGAGTAAATCGATTAAAATAAATATATGTTCACTTTTTATGACTCTCCAAACCTTTTTCAATGCTTTTCTAATAGAGTCCTCATCTGAAAACAGCGGAAGGATTAATATGAACATACAAGCAATAATACTTGGAATAAAAAATAAAACGGAGCCAAATACAGCTATAAGAAAAAACAGTAAAGTTAAAAACGCAGTAAATCCAAATTTGCTAGGAAATACCTTGACTAAATCAATAAACTTAATAGAGGTATCATTCAGTTCATTTAAAGCTATATATAAAAACGGAGGGAATAGCACAGTAAAATTTGCAATAATCAAAAGTATCGCTATTACGTTATTTAATTCCACTGTATCTAACAAACTTAAGTAACTAATGGCGGAATAAATAAAATAAGTTACAGGTATCACAAGAATTAAACTAAGCATTACAATTGAAATTAAATTTCTGTTATATATATCCGCGATATCTCTCAGCATTTTAAAACCTTCTTTTTCCTAGCCATTATTTTTATAAACAAAAATGTCATAAATAACGAAATCATGGAATTCCTCACCAATCCCATATTTACTGTTTCAGGATCAATAAATACCATTATGTCTAAAACAAAAACTGCATATAGCATGTTCATAAAAGTTAAGGTAACACTAGAAATAAAACTAGCAAAATAAGGTGTTTCCTCATTCCAAATCGGTGCAACGACTCCGTTTAACATGTAACAAAGGATATATAAAACCGTTAGAATGACAGCTACATTATTCACTTGCAACAATCCAAGTATAAAAGAAGCAGTAATATAGATGATAATTACTACTCCCAATGATTTTACAAAGCCTGAAAAATTAAACATTTCATCCCCACCATCACTCTTTACATTCACAATTTCAAAATCAGTAACTTACCATATCAATCTTTTTTAAGTAGGCAGATGAAATAAACGTTACTAATAATCCAATTGTATATAAAACACCTGAAACCCAAAAGGCGCCTTGTCTTTCATCCAATAATTTCAGGATAATCATATCCTGACCATTTCTAGCTGTTAATCCCCCAACAGCCATTATTACGAAAAAGACTATAATCGTTCCGATTGCTAGCTTCGATTTTCCAGGCTTATGGAAAGCCTGGAAAATCATTTCCCTCTTAATCACTGTAAATACAAATATGAATACGTATAGAAATAAACATAACCAAAACAATGATAAGCCATAAGTAATTCTTAAAAATGGGGTGACATTATAAAAACCTACAGAACTTGCCATTAAAAAATTAACAAGCGAGTTATACCAATATTCTTCTGGAATCTTTTCATATAAATATCGCGTTAACAATGTCAAAAAAGTTGCTAGACATATATTAAGTATAAATATTTTTAACGACCATTCGGGAACCGCACTTAGCATTGGAATAAGAATGACACTTAATCCCATCAAGCCCGACGCAGGTCCATACGAGAATCTTTCCTTTTTAGAAACCAAATACTCCACCTAAATTCTTTACACCTTTTTTAAATGCATTAACTCCAATTTCAAAAGCTGTATTGACTGCTTTTTTAACACGATTTTTTATTCTTATTTCCCTACTTGATTATTTATTTTTTTCAATGGTTACAGCATATCCTGACTTCCCATTAGGCATCGGCTTTACATCAAAGCCACTTATCTTAGCAAGGATAGGGCATTTGAAAAAGACTTTACCTGTTTAGTAACTTACCATATCAATCTTTTTTAAGTAGGCGGATGAAATAAAAGTTACTAAAAGTCCACTTGCATAAAAAACACCCGAAACCCAAAAAGCACCTTGTTCTTCATCTAATAATTTCAAAATTATCATATCCTGACCGTTTCTAGCTGTTAACCCCCCAGCAGCCATAATTACAAAAAAAA
>DUSF01000009.1 GCA_012842745.1 Bacillus sp. (in: firmicutes)
TACTTGAAATATCAGGTAAATCTTTAAAAGCCTCTAATGTTTTTTCTGGTTCACTTGTATCAGGGCGAAAATCAGCAAGCTCCCCGACTGGTAATTTTGATAACTCCTCATATGTACTTGGAAGAGGATCTATTTCAATACTACTTTCTTTCGCTTTATCTTTCTGTTTATTTTCCTGCTTCTTTTCCTTTACTCGTTCAATCACCTGTTGTTTTTCTTCTAAATTTTCAGTATTATCAACCGTATTACATGCCGGCATCGTAATTAGTATTAAAAAAAGGAACAATAATGTAAATAAACCTCTTCCCATTAAATACACCTTCTATCTGTTTCTAGTTTATTTCATTTACCAGCAAAAAAATTAAACAACACAAATAAACACACAGGCAAGTTAAGTATTCTAAATGTTTCTTGGATGGACTTAACTCTGGCTGTGTGTTACTTTCTTAGGTCTTATTTAAAAATTGATACTATGTCAAAAAATAGACACAGATTTTTCTACCGCGCTTTCGCTTGGTGGCCGTTATAAAAAAGTTTAAATAAAGAGCAATTTAAACTTTTTTATAACGGTAAAATCAAGCTGCGTAATTTCTATACATTCGCTTAAATTCATTTGGTGTAAAATAACCCAACGTCGAATGAATCCGCTTAGAATTGTAGAAGAACTTGATATATTCGAACAATGATTTTTTCGCTTCTTCCCTAGTTCTATACTTAATCTGATACACTAGTTCACGTTTAAGAATGCCATGAAAAGACTCAATACAAGCAGCATTGTCATAACAGTTACCTTTTCGGCTCAAACTACCTATCATATTGTACTTTTTAATAGTTTCTGATACTCGCAGGAGGCATATTAATCACCACGCTCTGAGTGATGAATCACACTCTCCCCTGGCTTTTGACGCTTGTAAGCCATTTTTTATACATAGATTACCAATTCCTTTGTCATGGTTTTGTCCATAGCCCAACCTACTATTTTGCGAGAATATAGGTCCATTACGGTTGTCAAATACAACCACCCCCTCATTAGTCGGGATATAAGTCTGTAGATTTGAACAGTGTTTCACCGTCCGTTAACCACTGAATAATGGTCGGTCCACACTCTGTTATTAGTATTTTTCTATATATTCCTCCCATGTATCGGGATATCGTTTTTTAATGAGATTAAGCGTATACTCAGGAATCTCAGTATCCCAATAATTTACACCTTGTCGAGCAAATTCCTCAACAATCTCCATTTTTATCTTATACTCTTCTGAATCCAAGGCATAAATCCAATCCCTTAATATTTCAACTGGGAAAAACTTCTGATTGGGGTCCACATCCTCAAACATCGAATAATACGGTTCTGAAATCTTTGCTTTCTTTTCAACAATCAAATAATGTGCATATTCCATAGCTTCCAATGTTGCATTCGGCCCCCCTGCTAGCAACGCATACATTGCCGCTGTTGCACCCCTTTACGTTTTATAATTAATATCAGCTCCTCCTTCTACTAAAGCTTTTGTCTTTTCTATACCACTTAAAATTGAATGCATTAATGGACTTTTCCCCAGCTCTATAATAGAATTACCATCAGCTTTTCCGATGTAACCCTTCTCAGTGTCCGCGCCATAACTTAATAATAGCTTTACATATTTGGGGTCTTTCTTCGCATCATTGTCTACCCATGAATATCCTGCAGCGATAAAAAGAGGTGTCTCTCCTTGTTCTGTTGATGCGATATTTGGATTAGCACCACTTTTTAACAATGCCTCTGCTGATTTATATTTCTCCATTCCTACTGACCAGAGCAACAATGTCGCACCATATTTGGGATCTTGATAATTTAATAGCTCAGGGTTATCTTTGGCTATCTGTTCTATAGTCTTAACCTTCTGTTTTTTAACAGCTAACGCTAACTCCCATACTGGGGTATCCTTGTATATATTAATATCTGTGATCACATATCCCTCCTGTTTTGTTACATCCGTACCCTTGGCACCATTTAAATCATTCACGCCATTTATGCTATTTTCACTATTCGCACTATTCCCGCTGCTTTGACATGAAGATAATAAAACAGCAATACATGATAAAATAATAATCATTATTTTTCTTTTCATTTTCTATTTCCCTTCTTCCCATTCCGTTAATGCCTTCTTAACAGACTCCATCTCATGATTTTTAATTGGGTCAATGATTAATTGTAAACGTAAAAACGAAAAGATATCGTTCATTATTCCGGTCATCAAGCCTTGAAATTATATAGATATGTCACTAGTGTTGCATAAATAGTGTCGCAATTTTCTGGAAAACGATTGGTAATCAAATGAAGTACATTTCCTTTTGAATTCATTACTTTCAAAAGACGAAAGTAATTTTCAGCACGGTTTTGAGGCGTACCAATCAACACCATTTAATCCGATAAAACAGCGGATTCTGCGGGTAGTTTAAAATCGTATACTTCCCGTATAACAGCTTTTATTCGTAGCCTAGTAAGAAAAAAGTAGTCATCATCCGTCATGCGATCAAAGGGCTCGTAGTTTAGATAGCCACGGTCATGTTCTTTTGCCGTTGTCATGACGACTTTTTCTGGATAGGAAGAACCTTTTTCCATAAACACAAGGCGAAGATGCAACTTCACACTCGCTTTTGTCTTGCGAAGTTTTGCCCTCCTATGGTTGGTTAAATTTAGTGACAATGTGCTTGAATCTATGATTTTTAACGGCATAACAAGTTTTGTATAGTGTGTTTTGGCATGAATATGTGAGACTAAATCAAGGAAATAGGGCTGGGTTCATACCATTTAATTGTCGAGACAGCTGTGAAATACTGATTGAATCTAGGTCAATCTCTTTTTGAAGCTGGTCATTAAATAGATAATCGCTAAGTGCATGAAGACTTTTAACTTCTTCTAGCTGCGCAAAAAGCAATAATTTTAGAAATGGCTCTGTTGTTAATTTTTTCGTATAGTAATCTAATTTCATTGTTTTCACCTGTTTTTCAAAAGCTCTCAAATTTATTGGTGAAAACCATTGTCCAAATAAAGTTTTTCGTGTAATCTTGTCCATGAGATTGTGTCCTTTTTAGTGGATTTGGACGGGTTACCACCTGACATATCTATTATAAAGGACTTTTTTCTTTGCACAAAACAACTTAATAGAATGTTTTGAATGTTTTTAATAGCGAAATTAGATTAACGCAATACTAGTGTAGATATGTAGTTATATTATTCTTGACCTAATATACAAAAATATTATCCCAATTGGAGCTAGCAATATAGCCAACATATATAAAAAGTAAATTTTAATTATTTTATAAATAATTAGTACGGGGGCTGGTAATAAAATAACATTTCCCCCGAATAGCATATCAATAACTGTATCGTAAATAATCGTTGCAAAAGGAAAGAGAATTAAATTGGCTATAAAGAATATTTTAGGGATACTAGGATCACCAACAAAAATATAACCCCATGTAATGTAAGTCATAGCGATACTAATAATATATGATTTTATTAAATACGATAAATTAAATTGAACAAAAATATTTTTTATGACGTTCATTATTTAATTCTCCCTCCATAAATATTAATGATAATTACTACTCCCAATGATTTTACCAAGCCTGAAAAATTAAACATTTCATCCCCATCATTACTCTTGACATTCACAAAACCCCATCATCATTATAAAATTTTTTAATTTCCTGTTTCCATTTTTCCCGACCATTTACAACAAACCTATACTCTTTTCCCATTTTATCCACAACCAATAATCCGTTTTTAACTAAGGGGATTCCGAAAACTTTCGAAGTGTATACGTCAATACGGTCAATGTCGTTTATTTTTATTTCTACATCCTTAGTCTGGATGTTCATTTTATGGGCTTTATGAAGCAAACTGTTTTCTGTTAAATACAATGTTCCACCTACGGCTTCCTTCCCTTTCCACAAATTAGCAAATCCTTTCTTTACCAAACCTCCGCTATCCATTCCCATCTCTCCCTTTCATCATAAAATTTAATTTATAAACTAAACAATGTATCTACACTTCTTCTGACATTCATAATTTCAAAATCAGTAACTTACCATATCAATCTTTTTTAAGTAGGCAGATGAAATAAATGTTACTAATAGTCCACTTGCATAAAAAACACCCGAAACCCAAAAAGCACCTTGTTCTTCATCTAATAATTTCAAAATTATCATATCCTGACCGTTTCTAGCTGTTAACCCCCCAGCAGCCATAATTACAAAAAAAA
>DUSF01000010.1 GCA_012842745.1 Bacillus sp. (in: firmicutes)
CTTTCCCCGCTTCATTAAATGCTTTGATGGCAAATGTATAGCTTGTATCTGCTTTCAGTCCGGTAACAACTTGTTCGTTCACATTATCAGCTACAGTTACATACTCCATGCCATCGACATAAATTCGGTAGCCGGTCACTCCTACGTTATCTACCGCACTCGGCCAAGAAAGTTTCACACTCGTCTGAGCGATGTCCGATACGGTTAATGCGCTGCCATTTGGCCATGTTGGTGCTTCTGGCTCTTCTGGATTCGAAGGGTCTGTTGGTTTCGGTTTGACGACCACCTTCACCTTCGCTGTCAAGTTCTGTGGATTCTCAACATCCCGCGCCAGTGTGCCTGTGAACGTATACTCCCCTGCTGTATTTCCATCATACGTTGGGGTGCCATTATCCCATGTTACTCCTAGACTTCGACTCGTTTGGTCACTTAACATGACTTGAACCGTTGACAGCAACGGTAACGATGAACGTTCCGTTCCATAAGATACCTCGATGTTAACAAGTGGCTCCACACTTGATACTACTGGTGGTTCTGCTGGCTTTGGTTGAACTACCACTTTCACTTCCGCTGTCAAGTTCTGTGGATTCTCAACATCCCGCGCCAGTGTGCCTGTGAACGTATACTCCCCTGCTGTATTTCCATCATACGTTGGGGTGCCATTGTCCCATGTTACTCCTAGACTTCGACTCGTTTGGTCACTTAACATGACTTGAACCGTTGACGGCAACGGTAACGATGGACGTTCCGTTCCATAGGATACCTCGATGTCTGCAAGTGAATCCACACTTTCCACCGATGGATTCTTTTTGTACTTAAACTCTACTGTTACTTCTTCATCTTTAGTAGATAAGGTTACTTCCTTACTAGCAGCATCCGCTAATGTATAGCCTGCTATTTCCCTCGAATGTACTGTGTAAGCGCCTAGCTCCTTCGTTAATGTTTCTGCCTCCAGTACAGTTTTAGTCTCCATATCTATATGGTTTATAATAATTATCGCTGTATCCGGGGTTACAAAATTCTGCCTGTATTTAAAGTCTACAATCATCTTTTGATTTTTTGTAGTCAGGGTCACCTGCTTACTTGACGCGTCTACCAAGGTATATCCCGGTATATTTTTGGAGTTTACAATGTATGTGCCTAATTCCTTTGTCATGCTTTCGCTGTCTAATACATGATTCGTATCAATGTCCAGATGGTTGACTTGAATTATCGCTGTGTCCGGAACGACAGGTGCCGGATTTACGACTACTTTTACCTGTACATTTACGTTCCGTGGATTTGCTATATCCTCTGCCAGCGTGCCGGGGAATATATATTCTCCTGCCGTATTGCCGTCATAGGCCGGGCTTCCATTATCCCAGGTCACATTAAGATTTCGGCTTGTTTGATTGCTTAAGGTAACCTTTGCTGTTGATGGCAATGGCAGCAAGGAATATGCCGTGCCATACTCAACAGTGATGTCTGTGAGTGCCTCTACACTTATTACCTCGATTGGCTTCGGATTCACAATCACCTTCAATTGCGCCTTCAAACCTTGTGGATTTGCTATATCCTCTGCCAGCGTGCCGGTGAATATATATTCCCCCGCATTATTGCCGTCATAGGCTGGGCTTCCATTATCCCAAGTCACATTAAGATTTCGGCTTGTTTGATCGCTAAGCGTTACTTGTACTGTTGATGGCAACGACAATGATGAGTAATCCGTACCGTAGGATACCTCGATGTTGGCAAGTGGATTCACACTTTCCACCGTTGGATTTTTCTTATAGGTAAACACAACTGTTACAGTTTCATCTTTAGTAGGCAGTATCACTTCCATACTGGCAACGCCTGCTAATGTATAGCCGATTATTTCTTTAGCATTTACTGTGTGAGTTCCCAGTTCCTTCTTTAATGTTTCCGTTTCTATAACGGTAGTTGTTTCCATATCTATATAATTGACTATAATTGTCCCTGTGTCAGGAATGATTTCTTCCCAATCTGCCGATATGGTTACATCCTCAGTTACATCTCTAAAATCATAAATAGAGCCTTGGCTTATTATCCAATTTTTAAAGATGGCCCTATTTTTAGATGGAATGTCTTCAGGTTTAACTAAAGGTTCTCCCAATTTAACTGTATGGGAAGGAAAATAACCGTCCCCACCATCAAGATTATAAGTGGCTGTTTTCCCAACTAATTGGATTGCCATCCCTTTATCCTTAGCCCATATATGTGCTAGGCTATTTTGCTCTGTTATTACGATGGCTGTACTTGAAATCGTAGCATATGCGTTTTCAATTTCACTGGTATGTCTAGATATCGAAATATATTCTAAAGGATTATCATTAAAAGCATTCATTTCAATGCTATAAACTCCATTGGGAATGATAATGTTCTTTAGTTGATTATTTGCAAATGCTTCTCTTCCAATGCCAGTAACGCTTTCAGGAATAGCAACACTTTGTAATTGATTATGCGCAAATGCTTGACCTTTAATATTCGTAACACTTTGAGGTATAACTACACTTCTTAATTGATTTTCAGCGAAGGTGACATTTTCAATGGTTGTTATACCATCTGGTATTATAACGGTTTCCAGATTGTTTTTTTGAAAAGCACCTGCACCAATAGTGGTAATTCCATCAGGTATATGAACATCTGCAAGTTTATTGTCATAAAATGCAAAGTGCCCAATATTCGTTACACTATTTGGTATAATAATGCTTTTCAGCAGATTCTCCCCGAATCCATTGTCTCCAATGCTAATAAGGTTATTTGGCAATATAACAGTTTGAAGATTATTGCCGTAAAATGCATAGTCTCCTATACTTTCAATAGTATTCGGCAGGACAACACTTTGTATTTGTTTATTCTTAAAAACTTCGTCCCCAATGTTTACAACGCTTACTCCCTTTATCATGTCAGGGATTACTACGTTTAGTTCAGTACCTGTATAGCCTGTTATCGTTCCCGTGCTTTCATCAAACTCAAATGGCTCTCCCTTGTACTTAAACTCTACTATTACCTCTTCGTCTTTTGCAGACAACGTTACTTCTTTACTAGCATCATCTGCCAGTATATAGCCTACAAATTCTTTCGAATATATTGTGTGAGTTCCCAGTTCCTTCATTAGTGTTTCTACTTCTAATTCTTCATTCGTATCTATATCTTTATGACTTACGTAAATTGTTGCTGAATCAGGCAATATTTCCACCCATTCTGCATAAACAGTGATATCTTCTGTTACAAATCTGAAATCATAGTTAGAATCAGAATTTAGGTTGATTCTCCAGTACCAGAAATTTGCATTATCTTTAGTGGGAGTGCCCTCAGGTTTCACTAAAGGATTTCCAAACCCGACTGTATGGGAAGGGAAAGTACCTTGACCACCATTTAATTCGTAGGTAATCGTTTTCCCAACCAATTGGATTGGTTGCCCCATTTCCATAGACCATGCATGGCCCGGACTATTTTCTTCAGCGATGATAATAGTCCCACTTGGGATAGTATCGAACGATTTATGAATATAAGTTGTAGTTCTCGGTATTGAAATAAACTCCAAAGGGTTTCCGAAAAATACATAATTTTCAATACTAGTAATATTACCTGGAATTATAATATTTTTAATATCATTCCTAACAAAAACGCCCATATTTAACTTAGTTAAGCTTGCAGGCAAAGTAATCTCCGTTAGCCCGTTTGCCATAAATGCATAATTTCCAATACTAGCTACGCTATCAGATATGGTAATGTTTTTTAAATGATTATATTCAAAAGCTTTATCACCAATACTGGCAACATTATTCGGAATATGAACTTCTTTTAACTCGTTACCGGAAAAGGCTTCATTTCCTATAATAGTTACACTATTTGGGATAATAACACTTTTTAGTTGCTTTTCCTTAAAAGCACTGTTCCCTATTTTTACTACACTAACACCGTTAATTGTTTCAGGAATTATTACATTTTCGTCAGTCCCAATATAATTTATTATCGTTCCCGTGCTTCTATCAAATTCATATTGATTTCTCTTGTACTTAAATTCTACAGTTACTGTTTCATCCTTTTTGGTTAGTGTCACTGCTTTGCCGGGAGTATCCTCCAAAGTATATCCGTCTATTTCCTTCGCATTGATAGTATGAATCCCTAATTCCTTAGTTACTGTTTCGCTGTCTAATACATGATTCGTATCAACGTCTAAATAATTGATTTGAATTGTTGCTGTATCCGGAATTATATCTTCCCACTCGGCGAAAACAGTTATGTTTTCAGTTACATTTCTGAAATCATAAACAGAATCTGAATTTATTCGCCAATTTTTAAAAACTGCATTCTGTTTAGTAGGGATAGCTTCCGGTTTAACTAAAGGATTTCCCGGCCTAACCGTATGGGTAGAGAAATTTCCCTCTCCACCTTTTAAATCAAAGATTGCCGTTTTCCCAATTAGCTGCACATCCCTTCCTGTATTTACAGCTAATGTATGAGCCGGGCTATTTTCATCGCTTATTATAATAGCGGAAGGAAAAAGATTTATAAAACTATCAAGGAAATTACTGTTATCTACATCTCCCGGTATTGAAATATACTGTACAGAATTTTCTTTGAAGGCGGTGTAATAAAGTTCAGGAATATTATTGTGGATAATAATATTTTTTATCGGATTTTTTCCAAAAGAAGCATGATCAATCCGCGTTACACTTGCCGGAATATCAATGCTTGTTAGTTGATTATTGTAAAATGCAGTTTCATCAATATAAGTAACACTGTTTGGGATTGTAATTTCAGTTAATCTACAGTCTACAAATGCAGACCAGCCAATCTTAGTGACAGTATTAGGTATCATTACTCTTTTTAATGGATTGCGCGCAAAAGCCTCCGTTTCAATAGTGGTAATGCCATCGGGTATTGTAATATCTTCTAATTTATTACTTGTAAATGCATATGCTCCAATTTTAGTAACACTGCTTGGGATGTCAACAGCCTTTAGTCTGTTGTTGATAAATGCAAAGTCTCCAATATCAGTAACACCGTTAGGTATAATCACACTATTTATCCACTTTTTTTGAAATGCCCGTTCCCCTATCTTTTTTACTTTCACCCCCTGTATAGTTTCAGGGATTACTACATCTTCTCCGACTTCTTTAGCCATATATTCCGTGATAGTACCTGTACTTGGGTCAAATTGGAATGAACCCTCGCCTTGTGTGTCCTCTGCAAATACTGCAAAAGGAGGAAGATTGAATAATAAAATAATCGTTAGCAGTATACTTATAGATCTCCTCACCATTTAAAAAATCCTCCTATTATTATTTTTGTTCCTTATATACATGAATTCATGATTCCCATTTCAGAATCATTATTATGGAACTCACCTCCTTCAGGTGATGTTTTTTCATGTTAATAGGTAGGGATTTTACAGTTCGCTAACAATTAATTACTTCAAGGAAGAAAACCCAATACAGTTTTCACTCTATAATTCTTATTTTTACTACAAGCCTTCTGAAAAATTATTATACTTTTTAAAAGTCATATTCTTTATGACAATAGTCATATAAAAGTCATAACTTTCCAGTCGCTTGTTTTAAACAGAAAAGCATCCACACTTATGTATGGATGCTTTTTTCACGGATTATCTGTAATATGATTATTTTGTATTTTAAATTCTATTGGTTTTCCTTTTGTTCCAACATCCGAATAAGCATGGCTGCGGATTCGGCGCGTGTTGCGGAACCGCCTGGAACAAATTGATTTTCGCTGCGGCCATTCACGATTCCGACTTTGTTGACGGCATTCACTGCTCCTTTTGCCCATGTCGGAATGTCCTTATCATCGGCAAATGGACTTGCCGCATTCGCGTCTACTTGCAACTTCATTGCGCGCGCAAACATCACCGCCATTTCCATTCTTGTAATGGAGGCGCTTGGTCGAAAGCTTCCATCGTTATAGCCGGAAACAATACCCGCTTGTACCATGCGGTCAATCGCATCCTTCGCCCATGCTCCTATTTGTTTGCTATCAGCAAAACCTGTAGGTGTTGCTGTTCCTTCTAGCTTCAACGCCTTTGCAAGCATTACAGTGAATTCGGCACGTGTGACCGATGCGTTCGGTTTAAACGTTCCATCTGGGTAACCTCCTACAATCCCTCTTGCTGAGGCCCGGTTGATGTAGCTTTCCGCCCAATGGCCTACACTGTCTTTAAATTGAGTAGAGGATTCGGCTTGGTTTTTCTGTTCATTGGTTTCCTTTGATTCCACTGATTCCTTAGGTTCCTCTGATTCCCTTATAACTGTGATGGTATAGGTCTTTTTCTTACCATTTTCCGCTTGGACAATGATTTCAAACTTATTTTCCCCTTCTTTTAAAGTAACCTCTTGCCCATTTCCTAATGGTTTACCTTGCAGTGTCAACTTTGACTTGTCCTTCGCCGGATTTGCCAGCAATTCAATTTTCTCCGCTTTTGTTTTAATCGTATAGTGAGTTATGTTTGGAGAAAAAGATGGTGTTAATGGCAGCTTCCTGCCGTTGCTCCAAATTGCCAGGTCATTTAAATCAGTATTGCTGGATGACAGATTGCTACTTTTATTTTCTTCGTCATCGGAGCTGCTTGAACCACCTCCGGAACCGCTTGAAGGTTTGGCTGCCGTTGCTTTTGCACTAAGCAATTCGCTCTCTTTCCCCGCTTCATTAAATGCTTTGATGGCAAATGTATAGCTTGTATCTGCTTTCAGTCCGGTAACAACTTGTTCGTTCACATTATCAGCTACAGTTACATA
>DUSF01000011.1 GCA_012842745.1 Bacillus sp. (in: firmicutes)
AGTATAAGGGCTAGTGGCGAAAGTGAATCAATTTCAAAGTTTGTTAGAAAGCGAATCTCTTGTAACATCGATGGTGACAATAAATGAGCTTCATCAATGACTACAACGGGCGTTTTCTTTTTATTTTTTTAAATTTAAATTTTAATTTCCTTGAAATAGTTTTGTAATAATAGAATGGTAGAATTTAGTGAGCTATCGGAATAGGTTTTAGGGAGGAGAATTCGTTGATAAGAAAGATAATGACAGCGATGATTGCAACTACATTTGCACTGAACTTATTTTTGCCAAATGCGGATGCAGCCGTTAAAAATGTAAAAAAGACTAATCAAATTATCGAAATGAAAGATGCAAAGGTGACAATCAATGGACTTCAGGTTAATTTTGATGTGCCGCCTGTGATGCAAAGTGATCGAACTTTAGTGCCATTACGGGCCATTTTTGAAGCGATGGGTGCAGCTGTTACATGGGATGGACTGAATCAAACAGTTTCGGCAGTTAAAAACGATAAATCTATTAACCTAGTAATTAATTCAAATGTTGCAAAAATAGATGAGGCTGATTGGCAGCTTGATGTTCCAGCGACTGTGTATAAGGACAGGACGCTTGTTCCATTGCGTTTTGTTGGGGAAGCATTCGGTGGTACGGTAGATTGGGATGGTGCAGCAAAGCTCGTTACGATTACAATGCCAGAGGCTCCAATCGAGCAGCTTCCCGCTACTGTTTATTTAAATGATAAATTACTAGATTTCGCTAATTTTACGCCCATCATAAAAGATAAGACAGCCTATATTCCAATTGATTCAATCCTTAATAATTTAACAATTAACGAAATTTATTGGGAAAGAAACGGTAATACTATTTATGTTGAATTTGATGGTATCGTGATGAACTTCACTGTAGGAGAAAAGGCGGTTATTATTGACGGCAAAAAAGTTGAGATGTCAAAACCATTTATTGAGGTTGATGGTCAGGTTTTAGTACCGACTAATTCTTTTGCTAAAATCCTTGGGGGTTATGCAAGTTTAAATGAAAATACAAATGAAACATTTATTTATATTAACAGAGCAAAGTTTATCCATGATTTTTTAATAAAAGAGCCATTTACTTTTACGAAACCAACAAATGTAGTTAGTGCTGAATTTGTGGGGAATCGCAGAATTATGGTCAGTGATAATCCAGAAAATTTGAATGCACGTACATTGCCTGAAGATAATGAAACATTATGGCAGGACGAAGTTCAGTCACCAAAAGCTTCAATGGAACACCGGGTCTTTGGCTGGCATATTAATGAGCTTGGCAAAAATGTAACTGTTGGCATTACAATCGAAAATCTATCAAAGACAAATGAGATTGAGGTAGTAGGCCTAAAAGGAACGAACCGTCAAACTCCAAATGGCTGGGTCAATTATGATGTTGGTTTGCCTTTAGCGGAAAAGGCGCTAAGTGGAAAAATAACAACTGTCAAGATGAATAGCCCTGTTATAAAAGCAGGGGAAAATGCGTTAATGAAATCAATTGAGCTTAAACAAGATAATACGGTAGGTTTCCAATATGATTTTGCGGTGAATAAAAAATCGGGAACTGGTGAGCTAAATTATAAAATCAGAACTGTCGTTAGTAAAAATAGCATGGATCTTATGACGATTTTAACAGACCCGGTTGAAATTGACGAAACGGCTCGCCATCCGCGGGGAGTATGGAGTAGTTCACAATTAAAAACAGAGCTGCCACCATATGAGGTTGGAAGAGATGAAACTGCTTATCAAATTTCCAATGGGGCTACAGATAACTTAATGTCTGCGGAAAATGGACTAGGTGATCAATCAAAAGTGATTCATAACCCTGGGCATTTTGGTGCCTCCTATATTGTGAAAATTCCAATCATCAATAATACAGGACAATCAAAGACTGTTAGAGTAAGAGTAGGCGCACGCGGTGGCATTTATAATGGAGCTGTAAAAGTCGATGGAAAGGTTTATTTAATTCCAACGCTCACACCGATGACAGAGGTAGCAAATATTTTTGATTATGTTGCTGATAAGGAAAATGGGATGATTGAGTTGGAGATCATGCATGCTGGTGGCTCCGCATTGCCTTTAGCGATTGATTTGATCACAGTTGGACAAGACTTACAGTACTCACAAGATTTACAGGATTCAAAGGGCGTGTATGATTCAGAGGATTCACTAGAATCACAGGAGTTGCAAGGTATCCAAGAATAGCGGGATTTACAGAAGGTAATAGCAGTTTTGCTTTTGGCTTCAATCGAGCCTGTTGGTTTCGAAACTTGATAATGCGAAAACGCATTGCTATAATAAAAGTAACATAAACTAAAATAACCGTAGATGGTGAGACATCTACGGTTATCCAATTGCACACCACAGAAGTGGGCAGTCGGCAAATAAATAGGTCAGAAAGAAACCCACCTTTTCAGTCGCAAAACTTAACAGGGTGGGTTACTTTCTGCGTTTTAAACTAATAATCATGATTACAATCATGACTAGAGTTAAGTTCAATCCTGCAAATGAAATTGCGAGCATTGCTACGTCAATTGTAACCATTCAGCCTCACCTCCTAACTTGGAGGCTCGACTGCCCACCCTGCTTCTGCAATTGTTCCTATTATTCTATCATTAATCATTTCCTAAGTAGCTTTCGAGTGCAAGAGTGTTTACTTTTCGGGCATTTTCACTATAATGTAGTATGTAGATTAATTTTATATCTGGCCCCGTAGCTCAGCGGATAGAGCGTCGGTTTCCTAAACCGTGCGTCGGAGGTTCGATTCCTCTCGGGGCCGCTGTTAAAAACCTTGATTAATCAAGGTTTTTTGTTTTGAGTGGCCTTTTCCCCCTAATAACCCGTAATAATCGACAATAACCCATGATAAAAGTTAAAAACCTCCATCGTGAAACGACGTTCTTTTTAAGGCGATAATAGTACCCTTAACTTAAGGATTCTTTAGACTTAGGAGGGGGAAAGGCCATGTATAAGACGATTACATTACGAGTTTCTCAAGAGGAATTGCAAAAGATTAGTCAATTAAGAGAACAGCATTTTCAAAAGTTTCAGGCACCAATTAGCCAAAGCCAACTTATTCGAAATTTGATTCATGAAAAGTTCAACGCATCGGAATCAGAAATTAGAGAAGTGAATCTAAAAGAAAAAGAGGACTTATTTACGGAAAAAGAAATGGCCCATAAAAGAGATCTTACGATTGTTGACCGTTTAAGAGAACGTAGATGGGGTAGAGTAAAAGGATAATGTATTTATACTAATTTACCAGATATCAGAAGCAGGCCATTCCGCCTGTTTTTCTTTTTTTTGCAGTATTTTGTCGAAATTTCGACAATCGGCTAACTAATCACTGTTTACCATTTTTCGGTGAAATCTATCACGGTTTAAACAGGGATAATTAACTATATTCAAGAAAGGACATCGTTGATAAAGAAGGTGATAGAATGGTTGGTTTTTCAGTTTTTAAATCAATATATTTTAAAATCGGCTTTTTTATATTAATTCTTTTTACAATTAGTATTGGAAGCTATTATATTATATCAAATTCTCTTTCAAAAAAGGAAAATACATCCCATATGGTCAATGTTGCTGGTCGTGGGCGAATGCTAACAGAGGAAATGAATAAGATTGCTATTGAAGTTGTTTTTATGGGAAGTAAAGATGTTAGAGAAGAGCTTCAACAATCTATACAAGATTTCGAACAAAATCTTTATAACATAAAAAGTGACAGAGAGTATTTGAAAATAATCGACGAAAATAAAGAGATTCGCAATCAATTGTTGCAGGTTGAAAAGACTTGGAAGAGCTTAAGAGGAGATTATTCAACACTTTTAGCTGTACAAGATTTGGATGATCAAAAATTAATTATCAATGATATTAATGGTAAAAACAAAGAACAAATTGCGAATATAGAAGTACTATTAAGCTTGGTTGAAAAAACAGGCCAAGAAAACATTCGGGGGCTGAATGAACAAAAGCTTATTCTTGTTTTTACAGATTTTCCGAACGAGAAAGCCCACTGTTTCAACTGTGGGATGAGAGTGAGGTCAAATACGGAGTACCATAGGTAAACCGAAGGTTCATGGTACTTCAAGTATTTGAAATTTTCACTTTTTTTGTTGATTATTTGTTGTTGTATATTAAATAAACTGATACAATATATATATGAACGAATATAGAAGAACACGTACAACTGTATCCTTATTGAACTACCATTTTGTGTTCTGTCCTCGATATAGAAGAAGGATTTTCCTGCAAACAGAGGTCGAACAACGTTTCAAAGAGTTGGTACATGAAGTATGTGAGAAACTAGAAATACAAATTGTTGCTCTTGAATGTGACAAAGACCATACACATATGTTTCTGAACGCACTCCCAACCTTAAGTCCTGCTGATATAATGGCAAAAATCAAAGGGGTGACTTCTAAAAAATTGCGTGAAGAATTTCCGCATCTTCAGCACTTGCCAAGTCTGTGGACACGCTCTTATTTTGTTTCTACTGCTGGAAATGTATCAAGTGAAACTATTAAACGTTATGTCGAAAATCAGAAAAAGCGAGGGTAGAAAGGAGTTGAAACCGATGGCAAAGAAGAGTACACCAACTTATACAATTGAATTCGCCTTGAACATACCTACTTGGCAAAACCACCGTTTGGAAAAGAAATTCAAAATTGCAAGAACAGTCTACAATTCTTGTCTCGGTGAAGCTCTGAAAAGAAATAAAGCAGTGCAGGCAGATAAAGAGTATCGCACATTGCTTCATGAATCCAAATCAAAAGAACGTGATAAAAAATTAGCGGCTATTCGTTTGAATTATGGTTTTTCTGAATACGGAATCCATCATTTTGTAAAAGAAGTACAGCATAAATTCGAGGAACACATTGGTAGCTTCGAGGCTCAAAAACTGGCAACAAGAGCTTTTCAAACCGTAGAAAAACTTCATTTTGGAAAATCAAAAAGGGTTCATTTCAAAAATGTAAATGATGATATCTCGATAGAAAACAAATCAAACAAAACTGGGTTAAGGTATATAGAAGGACATATTATGTGGGGCGATAAACCAACGAAGAAAACTCCTAAACCGAAAAATTGGTTATGTATGCCGATTTCTCCTAAAGCAGATGATGAATATGCACATGTCGCTTTATTAGATAAGACAAAGTATGTTCGTATTTTAAAACGAGAAGTTAGAGGAAAGATTCGTTATTTTGTTCAACTGATTCAAGAAGGCTACCCACCAAAAAAAAGAAATCGCAAAATTGCAAATGATGAAACAAAACGTATTGGGTTGGACATAGGCACGTCTACTATAGCGATTAGCGGCGAAACCATCGTTGAACTTCGTGAACTCGCTCCAGAATGTAACAATGATGAAAAGGAAATAAGGCGAATACAACGTAAAATGGATCGCTCTAAACGAACCACCAATCCTAACAACTTTAACGAAAATGGAACAATCAAAAAAGGCAGGTTAACTTGGAAATACTCTACTAAATATCAGAAGTTGCGTCAAAAACGTAAGGAACTCTACCGCAAGGTTGGGGTTGAACGGAAAATGTCACATGAAAAACTTGCAAACGATATTCTTGCTCTAGGTTCTGATATACGAGTTGAAACGATGCGGTTTCAATCACTTCAAAAACGTGCAAAACATACAACTCGAAACCATACAAACGGTAAGATTAACCGAAAAAAACGGTTTGGAAAATCAATAGCTAACCGTGCCCCCGCGATGCTACTCACCATTATTGACCGAAAGCTAGGTTATCAAGGACAATCAATCAAGAAAATAGATACCTTTGCTATCAAGGCTAGCCAGTTCAATCATCTGACTGGTGAATATACGAAGAAACAACTTTCAGAACGCTGGAATGATGTTGGAGAGTTTCGCATCCAACGTGATTTATATAGCGCCTTTTTGATATGTAACACTAATGATGCCCTTGATTCTGTTGATGTATCTTTATGTAACGCACAATGGAATCATTTTTTAGAACTTCATACTATTGAAATGGAACGCCTCAAACATTCGACAAGTAAAACAATGCGCTGGTTTGTCGCATAAAAACGAACCTGATTGGTCGTGATAACGCCCAAGAGAAGTCGGAACGATAAGCATACAAGGAGTCTTTAAGGGCTTGCTTGGTGAAGTGCCTTGCATTTTCGCAATACGTCCGTTAATGTTCTAGAGAATATACACCAGTTTATTAGTACAACCTCTTTTTAAAAGATAAGGTGCTAGTAAGAAGTGTATTAGTATCATAGAACCCCACTGCTTTAGCTGTGGGAGTTATCAGATCGTCATTAATGACAAATGCAATCATTTCTTTAGCAAAATCATTAAGGATGAGAGTGGTTGCAGAAGGAATTGAAGAAATAGATCAACTTCGTTATTTAAGACAACGGCATTGTGAATTTGGTCAAGGCTATTTATTTAGTAAGCCATTGCCTGCCACCGAGTTAGAAATGAAACTGATGAAAAATAAGGAAAAGGCCTATTTTGCAGTTTAATTTTTCATGTATGTTTTTTATCATCATCACCTATTCCTGCATATAGTAGTATAAATGTCTAGGTAAGGGAGATGAGGCTCAAATGTATTTTCGGCAAATAAAGTATGTAGTGCAGCCTGGAGAATCGTTATCATCAATTGCCGAGCGATTTAACACATCCATACAAAATATTAAGGAAGAAAGTCAATTAACATCAAATATTATTTATATTGGTCAACAATTAACCGTTCCTTCTAATTCAGAAATAAATATTTACAATATAGAGCCAGGTGATAGCCTCTACACGATTGCTACAAGGTTTGGAATCACTGTTGAAGAATTAAAAGCAATGAATCGTTTACAATCTAATATTATTTATATCGGCCAGACGCTTAAGGTATCTGAAAATGATGAGAGGCAAACAGAGTATAAAGTAAAATCTGGCGATTCTTTATATTCGATTGCCACTAAATTCAATACTACAGTTGAAAGTATAATGGCTCTAAATAATTTAAAAAGTATGGATTTATCTATTGGGCAAATGCTAATGATCCCTGTTTTTTCTGAGGTTATTGTCAATGTCGATGTTGCAAACGTTAGGCAAAGACCTGGGGCTACTTATAATGTAGTGGCGCAAATGGATCGTGGGGCAAGGCTGCCGCTCTTGGGGGTTCAAGGTGACTGGTATAAAGTTGCTTTATACAATGGTAATCCAGGCTGGGTTTCAAAAACAGTAACAACGCTTCGCACTTATGATGGCTCAAAGCCAATTTTTGAAATTTTAGGGTATTATACGTTACAGGAAGGGCCAACATTGCCAAGTTCTTTTCAATCATTTGTTAGTAATATTCAACAAATATCGCAAGGCGGTTTATTCATGTTTAGAATCAGCCGTGATAATCCAACAACAATTGATAAGTTTGGTGAATTTACAGATGATGAGGTTCGGCAGTTAGTGACAATTGGTCACCGCCATAATGTAAAAATGCTAGCAACCGTTCATAACCTCCTCTACGATGAAGGGGTAGAGTTAGCGAAGCGAATTATCCATGAGCTTGTATCATCTGAACAAAATATGAACGCCTTTGCTCTTAATTTAGTTAGATTAATTGAAAGGTATGGATTAGATGGCGTCGATATTGATATAGAGGATGTGTTAGAAGAAGACCGAAATCGTTTGACCCAGCTGTATCGTGTAATTGGCCGTGTTTTAGGAGAACGTGGTTACTTCTTCTCAACTGCTGTTCCATCAAAAACGGGACCAACAGACCCAAGTGTTTTTGCGCAACCGTTCGATTACCCAAATCTCCATCAACCAACAGATCAGTTTGTGATCATGCTTTATAATGAGCATGGCTGGCCAGGAAGCGGTCCAGGTCCAGTTGTTTCCATTGGGCGGATGGAAAAAGTATTACGCTATGCGATGACAGTTATGCCAAAGCAAAAAATCGTCGCAGCTGTTTCAGTATTTGGTTTTGATTTTAACTTGAAAACGGACCGTGCCTCATATGTAACTTATGAAATGGCAATGAATTTAGCTAAAAGATATAATAAACAGATTACTTTTGATCAAAAAACGCAAACACCGATGTTTGCATATACAGATGCACAAGGTGTCAACCACGAAGTTTGGTTTGAAAACCGTGCAAGTATCTTGGCGAAAGCTCGACTTGCCAACCGATTAGGAATTAGGGGCTTAGCACTTTGGAGATTAGGTATGGAAGATCCAGCGATGTGGACAATGCTACGCGATGATGCTGTTGTCAGGAAAATGGGTCTTGAACAATAATATTTTTAGAGAAAACTGTAGGCTTGTGCTTACGGTTTTTTATATGTTTAGAATTTTGTATAATAGTGACAGGTTAAGTGTTCGAAAAGGGGTAAACAAATGAGTCTTCAAGATGAATTATTTATGAAAGCTGCGATAGCTGAAGCGAGGAAAGCTGAAGAGATTGGTGAGGTACCGATTGGTGCAGTCATTGTCAAAGATGGCATGATTGTTTCTAGTGCCTATAATTTAAGAGAATCTGAACAAAGAGCAATTGCCCATGCTGAGCTGTTAGCGATAGATGAGGCTTGTAAAAAACTTGAGACATGGCGGCTTTCAGGAGCGGCATTATATGTAACATTAGAGCCATGCCCAATGTGTGCAGGGGCGATTGTTCTGTCTAGAGTAGATCGGGTCGTTTATGGCGCCGCTGATCCAAAGGGCGGCTGTGCGGGAACGCTTATGAATTTATTACAAGACAATCGTTTTAACCATGTGGCAGAGGTAACTAGCGGCATATTGGAAGAAGAGTGCTCTGCGTTGTTAAGCAATTTTTTTAAACAGCTTCGTGAAAAGAAAAAACAACAAAAATGACAAACAATTACCATTCCTTCGCTTGTTGATTTTTAAAATAAAACACTATATACTTAAGAAGTCGTGCTAGGCGGGGAGGTAGCGGTGCCCTGAACTCGCAATCCGCTGTAGCGAGGCTGAATCCCTTCTCGAGGTTGGTAGCCGTAAGGCCTGCCTTAAGTAAGTGGTGTTGACGTCTGGGTCCTACGCAACGGGAACCCACGAACCCTGTCAGGTCCGGAAGGAAGCAGCAGTAAGTGGATTATCCCGTGTGCCGTAGGGTCGCCTAGGCTGAGCTAACTGCTTAAGTAACGCTTATGGCTGCCATATCGACAGAAGGTGCACGGCATATACATAGCTATATATTGAGGCTGACTCAAATAAAAGAGTCAGCCTCTTTCACATTTTAGCCGACATGTTTTAAACTTTGGAAAAAAAGACTATTATCAGTTATAATGATTTAGTATGAAAATAATTAGTACAGTTTTCATAAAATGGGTCGAAAGGGGTGTGGGAAATGGCTTATCAAGCTTTATACCGAGTTTGGCGGCCGCAAACATTTCACGATGTTGTCGGTCAAGAGCATATCACGAGAACATTGCAAAATGCATTAGTTCAAGAAAAATTTTCCCATGCCTATTTGTTTTCCGGTCCACGTGGTACGGGAAAGACGAGTGCTGCGAAAATTTTAGCAAAGGCTGTTAATTGTGAAAAGGCACCAATAAGTGAGCCATGCAATGAGTGTGATGCGTGTAAAGGAATTACAAATGGCTCGATATCCGACGTCATTGAGATTGACGCGGCATCAAATAATGGTGTTGATGAAATTCGTGATATTCGTGATAAAGTCAAATATGCGCCTAGTTCCGTTCGTTATAAGGTCTATATTATTGATGAAGTTCATATGCTCTCGATTGGCGCCTTCAATGCATTGTTGAAAACGCTTGAAGAGCCGCCGAAACATGTTATTTTTATATTAGCAACAACAGAACCTCATAAAATACCGCTTACGATTATTTCTCGTTGTCAGCGTTTTGAATTTAAGCGCATACCGCTTCAGGTAATGGTTGAACGGATGAAGGAGATCACTGAT
The DNA here is from genome assembly GCA_012842745.1 of Bacillus sp. (in: firmicutes). Classification (NCBI taxonomy): domain Bacteria; kingdom Bacillati; phylum Bacillota; class Bacilli; order Caryophanales; family Bacillaceae; genus Bacillus; species Bacillus sp. (in: firmicutes). Next base: position 9,938 of record DUSF01000011.1, read on the forward strand.
TCACAAAATATCGAAACTGAAGAGCAGGCATTGCCTTTAATTGCGAAAGCGGCAGAAGGTGGAATGCGCGATTCCTTAAGCCTTTTAGACCAAGCAATCTCCTTTAGTGGTGATAGGGTTACCGTTGAAGATGTGTTATCAATAACAGGTGCAGTTTCACAACAATTTTTAGCGGAAACAGCCGAGAGCCTATTGAATAGAGATGTTATAAAGGCTCTACATACAGTTGATGAGCTTATCAAACTTGGCAAAGAGCCAACACGGTTTATTGAGGATCTTATTTTTTATTTCCGCGATATGCTTTTATACCAAAGTGCGCCTAACTTAGAAAATATGATGGAACGGGCAATTGTCGATGAAAGTTTTAAAAAAATGACAAGTGAAATAGCGGCTGACTCTATATATAAAATTATTAATCAGCTGAATGAAAGCCAACAAGAAATGAAATGGACGAATCATCCGAAAATATTGCTTGAATTGGCTTTAGTTAAAATATGTCAGCAATCAGATGCAGGTTCAGGGCCTTCAAATGAACAGGTAGGAGCACTCGTTGAGAGAATAAATCAGCTTGAGGCTGAATTAAAGGAATGGAAGAAAAATGGCCTGCCTATAGAAGCCCAAGGTAATTCAGAAGTTAGTCCAGCCCCTCGGGATAAAAAGCTACAGAAGTCAGGGTCTGTACGAACCGCTAACAGGGCAATTGGTCAAGTAAAAGAAATGCTAAAAACGGCCTCAAAGCAGGATTTGAGTTGGCTATCAAGCCAGTGGGGCTTATTTTTGGATAATTTAAAATTACGGGAAATTGCTGCCCAAGCGATGATTTTAGATGCAAAAGTAGTTGCCGCATCTAAAATAGCTTTCGTTCTTGCTTTTAAGCATGAATTTCATTGTCAAATGGCAGCAACGAATAAACGTGATATAATTGAAAAGGTTCTTAAAGAAACAATTGGCCTAGATTTAAAAATGCATGCCATTACTTTTGAAGAGTGGGAAGTTGTTAAAGAGGAATTTATTCGCAGCCAAAAGAATGAGAAAGATGAAGATGTGCCTGAGGAAGATCCGTTAATTGCAGAAGCAAAAAAATTATTTGGTTCTGATTTAATTGAAATAAAGGATTAACATTATTCAGTAGATAAAAGGAGGTTTCACTATATGCGTGGTGGAATGGGAAATATGAATAATATGATGAAACAAGTGCAAAAAATGCAAAAGCAAATGCAGCAGTCGCAGGAAGAATTGCTGGCAATGGTATTTGAAGGGACAGCTGGTGGCGGCATGGTTACTGTTACTGTTACAGGTGGCAAGGTAGTACAAGAGGTTAAGATTAAGGAAGAAGTAGTAGATCCTGATGATATTGAAATGCTCCAAGACTTGATTATAGCTGCAACAAACGATGCTTTGAAGAAGGTTGATGAAAAAACGAATGAAACAATGGGCAGATATACGCAAGGGCTAAATATTCCAGGTTTATTTTAACTTGAATAGAGGAGATTAAAAATGCATTACCCAGAACCAATTGCAAAGCTTATTGACAGCTTTATGAAGTTGCCAGGTATCGGCCCTAAAACGGCCGTTCGTCTGGCTTTTTTTGTCCTAAAAATGAAAGAAGAAGATGTATTGGATTTTGGTAAAGCATTAGTAAATGCCAAAAGAAATCTAACACATTGCTCTGTATGCTTTAATATAACGGATCATGATCCATGTTCCATTTGTGATGATGGGTATCGTGATCGCAGTCTTATTTGTGTTGTTCAGGATCCTAAGGATGTTATCGCGATGGAAAAAATGAAAGAGTATCGAGGGCTTTATCATGTTCTTCATGGTGCCATTTCACCGATGGATGGAATCGGGCCTGAGGATATAAAGGTTTCCGAACTTTTAAAAAGGCTGCAAAATGAGGAAGTGCAAGAAATTATTTTGGCTACAAACCCCAATATTGAGGGAGAAGCAACAGCGATGTATATTTCGCGCCTCGTTAAACCATCAGGCATCACGATTACGCGAATTGCCCATGGCCTGCCAGTTGGCGGTGATTTGGAATATGCTGATGAGGTTACCCTTTCAAAGGCATTAGAAGGACGACGTGAACTATAGTGTAGCGGGGGGAATTGATGATGTTTTTCCGACGTAAAGGGAAGCTTCGCAAAGATATAAATCAAAAGCTATGGGTTGATTTAAACGAACTAAAGGCAGAGTGGATGAGGAATAAAGACTTATTTGAAAAAAGCATCGATACAAATGTTCAGTTACTAAATGATTTAAAGATTTCCGAAGCAAAATATTTTTATTTAGTAAGAGAAGCGAAAATCCGTCGTCTAACCGCAGAACATAAATAATCCTTTTTCTTTTTGTTCTTTTTCATGTCGTCATTTCATAGAAATGATTATAAATGGGACAAAGTATGAAAGGGGAAGCGTTGGATGGATGTGACTACGTTTGAACCGACAACTATTGTCGTAATTCTTGGCGGATTTATTGGCCTTTTACTAATATTAGGTGCGCCAATTAAGCCAATAAGAATGGTAGGCAGTGGTTTTGTACGGATTATGCTTGGGGCGTTAGGTCTTTTTATCATAAATTCAATTGGAACATTAATGGGACTTCATATTCCAATTAATTTAATTACGGCTTCAATATCTGGATTTTTAGGAATACCGGGAATGGTGGCCCTTATAGCTATTAATCAAATAGTTTTATAAGGGACTGCCCCTTTTTTATAAATAAATTTTAAGGAATAAATAATAGGTAATGGGCTCTCTCAAGGTGAAGGTAATCACTCATAGAAGTTTTAAAAAAACTGCTTGACTTGTCATTTAAGAGGTGGTATATTTTAAAAGTTGCTGTTGGCGACGTTCACAAACAGTCCACAAATCAAAGACTTTTTTTTAAAAAAAGTACTAAACTGCTAAAAAATTGTTGATTTAGGATAGGGTTTAGGATAAAATATAAAAAGTCACATTGAAAAGTGTACAAGTTAATCAAAATAGTTGTTGACTTCTACGAAGCAACCTACTATAATAAATAATATCGCTACAAAATAGCGGTAGAACAAGTAAAATGTTCTTTGAAAACTAAACAAAATGTCAAGCGTGCAAAAAAAAGGTTGGATAGTAGAATCCAACAAGCAAGTCAGTAAAACTTTTGAGCAATCAAACCCTTTTTGGAGAGTTTGATCCTGGCTCAGGACGAACGCTGGCGGCGTGCCTAATACATGCAAGTCGAGCGGATGAAAAGGAGCTTGCTCCTTTGAA